>NZ_JBHIPJ010000110.1:0-1024 GCF_042195945.1 Bartonella sp. AP30XZML
TTGAATTGTTCGCGAACATCAGCACGCAAAGGAATGTTGACCGGTGTTTTGAGAATTTCTACACCACCACGCAGTTCATGAACCCCTAACCAAAGTTTTCCAGGAGGGGTTTGTTGTGCAAGAGAGCCATGAACGAGAAGGGAAACAGAGGCGGCTTGTTTGTCCTCAACATCATGAAAGTCTGTGCGGGCTGCCAGAAACAACAGAGTGCCGGTTGGGGAAGGATTAAATCTGTTGCCACAATGGTTATAGACACCCTCTAAAACCTGCTCTACAGGCGCTACAGCATAGCATCGGCGATACCCAATCAGAGTGTTGTTTGCGTCTCTTAAAGCCAAATAAAGGGGACGGTTGCTAAACCATTCTGCCATGAGGATATCACGTTCATGTTTTTTGACCGAACACCACGGAAAATTTGCCAAATCCCATGGGTAATCAATTTGGTTCCAGCTTAACTCCTCGTCAAAGTCATCTATCCAATTGCCAATAAGCCTGCCTTCTTCTTCTTCCAGCGTGTGATTGATCTCTGTTGTGCGCCCAAAGGAAAACAAAGTGCCCCCAGCTGTTAAACGAACACCGCTCTCAGAATCCAACATGCTGTCATCAAGGCGTGACATATTGGCTTCCATAACTTGCACATCATAACCATAGGTCCCACGGCGAAAATCAGAGCGCAAACTTTTGGAAAGGTCGGTAATTGCTTCAATGGCTTCAAGGCTTTTTCGTTCAGGCAACTGATCAAAATCAAGTTGAAAGGAATTCCACCACACCCGTCCTGTCCATGCGGGTTGAAAGCGTGCTGAAATCCCTAGCCATCTCAACCCCATCTCTATTGCCGCAAGGGAGCCGCGAATATTTTGCCATGCAAGACCCTGATCAATTAAATCATAAAGGTTTGGAACATAAGGTGTAAGCTCTCCAAGCCCGTATTCTTCAATCAACCACGGCAAGAAACGGGGAGGGCGTGTGATCAGTTTTGCGCGTGAAATCCCCAAAACAGAACCATCAATATCTTGATGAAAAT
>NZ_JBHIPJ010000111.1:0-3263 GCF_042195945.1 Bartonella sp. AP30XZML
TCAACAATTCCGGTCAAGTGTGTTACTTGATTATCCCAAGGACCACAAGCTGTGAGTATTAACAAACAAAATAAAATAAAATAAAAAACTTCATCATCATAAATCTTTGATTAATATCAAAAGTCTAATAATGTATTTATAATTCAAATTAAAGATACGATTTAAACTTTTAAATAATTTTTTTAGATTGCCTTTAAGAAGTTATACCGTAATCTAAAATGATAGCTTTATTGTTATCAGAAGCTTTGTTTAAAGAGAGTTGTATATATTCATTTTCTTATATTACTTATAGGTTTTGAAGGTGCTTAAAACCTTCAAAATACCTTCAAAACCTCTTTTTATATATATTCTAGATTGTATTTATGTGTTGTTTGTAATATAGGTTGTTTATTTAGATCATTAACGCATTGAAATATAATAACTTTTATTTTTGATTAAAAATAATATATAAAGGGGGATAAAAGGAACCTTCAAAACCCTCTAAACTCATAACTATAATGATCTTGATAGCACTTCTTATGAATTACAAGCTATCTTTTGAAAGGCTTAAAGGAGCATATGCTTTTCATAAAGCACGTTGTAATCATTCTCTAAATCATAAGGTTATCATTCAAAAGAACTGATAAAATTCATAAAAAGGATTTTGATAACGTAATCAGTTTTTAATTTCATATGCTTTTCATAAGACACGTTTTAATGACTCATTAAAATGATCACTTTTGTCAGTTCAATTTACTGACACATAACTGACAAATATATATTATGAATTGAATTTATGGGTTGTCTTTTAATAAAGGTTGCATCATTAAAATTATAACCTATTGAAATATAATGTTTTTAATTTTCTCTCATTTAAAAAAAATAATAGAGGGTCTAAAAAGAACTGACAAAACTGACACAACTGACAAAAGCCTATTAAAAGGGATTTTACTGATCTCTATAATGATCAATCTCTCTTTAGATATTTTCATAACAGGCAATAAATCACAATTATTCTATTTATCGCTTCTCTTATGACAATGAAAAATGATGCCATGGCTATAAAGCATATAACAGTTATAAAGAATGCGTAAAAACAGTAGCTTTGTTTAAATAAAGCAAAAATGCAAATTAATGCATTGGTTATAAGAGCGCGGTGCTTATTAAGGTTGTTTAAATTAGAGCCCCTTATAAACAAAATTCACAAAAAAATTAAAATTCATTTAGTTACAAAATTGATAGGTTATAAAGTTAAAAATATGCATTATGAGAGCGTTTCTAAATATTATAAATGTATAGATTCAGAAAATACGCAGTCGTTTCACAAAGCCCGTAATATAGCTTTAAAAGCACATAAATATAAAAGAAGCAATTAATAGGCATAAGATATTATCAATACACAACGTATTTAAAAAATATCAAAAAAGATAAAATATTGTTTGACAATAAATACGTATTTTGTTATATAAATACTCAAGTGATGAAAACACTAAACAGATAGCGAAGAGGTTGCGATAAACCTAATCCTATTAAAACTGACTATCTTTTATGCTCTAATTAGCATATATGATGATTTTGTCGGGTGTAGCTATGCTATACAATACCCTTCGCGAGGGAAAAGCATAGCAACGGACTATCTGCCGTGTTTTCAACACCCGATACCCTTATAGGGTTTCAATTGAAAACTTTTAAACAGATAGGTTTTAATTATGAAAAATATATCAAACAACACCCCCGTTATCTCTTCCATTTCAAATGCAACCGCGCCTGTTAATAAACAAGAGCCTGCAAAAAAATACGAATTTACAGGAGAGACAATAGAGGTTGGCTTTAAAACCCTTCATAGAATTAGAGCTTTAAGAGATTTTGGAGACGTCAAAAAAGGTGATTTAGGCGGGTTTATACAAAGTGAAAGTAATTTATCACATGATGGCAATTGCTGGGTGGGCGGTAAAGCCAAGGTTTATAGTAATGCAAGGGTTTACGATAATGCCGTTGTAAGTGGGTATGCCCATGTGAATAATATTGCTTGTATTTATGAAAATGCAAGGGTTTATGGCAAGGCGGTTGTGGCTGGCAATATTTATGGCAATGCTCATGTTTATGGCTTTGCACGTATTTATCCGGATGCTCATATTTTTGGTAATGCTCATGTTCATTATTACGCTTGTGTTTTTAATGATACAAAAATTTATGATAATGCGAAAATTTCCGGATATGCTTGTATTTTTCCAAATGTAAAGATTTTTCGCAATGCGGTCATTAAAGGTGACACTTGGGTTCGCAATAATATTGAAGTCTGTAGTAAAGAAATTGTCTATAATGACCAGTCTATAAAAGACGCTGCGTAAATAATGCGCGGGCGCGGCGGGGGCGCCCCTCTTTTAAACATTTCATTTTTAAATTTATCAAATATGAACTTAGGGAGTTACCTATGAACGCTATAACTGTGTCTAAAAAATACGAATTGACTAATGAAACACGTTGTGTGGCTGGTCATACTTTACACCGTATTAAAGCCATTAGAGATTTTGCTGATGTAAAGGCGGGCGACCTCGGCGGTTTTATTGAAAAGGAAAGTAACTTATCACATGATGGTAATTGCTGGGTCTATGATGAGGCTTGTGTTTATAATAATGCTCATGTTTCTGATCACGCTACAGTCTGTGATTACGCTAGTGTTTTCCATAATGCAAAAATTGAAGGCAATGCTAAAGTTTTTGATTGTGCAAAAATTTATGACAATGCAAGGGTTGCTGATCATGCCTTGGTTTTTGGAATAACTTATGTTTACGATCATGCCTGCGTTTTGAATCATGCTGAGGTATCTGACAGGGCTGTTATAAAAGGTCATGCTAAAATCTATGATAACGCTTTATTGACTGGCTATGCGCAAGCTTATGGCAATGCAAGAATTTATGACAATGCTCAAGTTTGGTTTTTTGCTGTGGTTGGTGATGATGCTTGTATTTATGAAAATGCAAAAATTACAGGCTATACATACATTTGTGATCAAGTGAGTGTTTTTGGCAATTCATATATAGATACCAAAAAATTGAATGGTCATATCAAAATTTGTGATCAAACCATAAAAGACGCTGCGTAAATAATGCGCGGGCGCGGCGGGGGCGCCTGCTTTCAAACCCAATTTTTCCATTTCAAATTTTATCAAACGTTTATCACATTAGATTGTGAGGGTATCTCTATGTGCAAAAAATATGAATTAACCAGTGAAATCAAAAAAATCAAACATGCTCTTACTCGAAATATTATAAGCCTTTATC
>NZ_JBHIPJ010000112.1:0-1686 GCF_042195945.1 Bartonella sp. AP30XZML
TCAACAATTCCGGTCAAGTGTGTTACTTGATTATCCCAAGGACCACAAGCTGTGAGTATTAACAAACAAAATAAAATAAAAAACTTCATCATCATAAACCTTTGATTAATATCAAAAGTCTAATAATGTATTTATAATTCAAATTAAAGATACGATTTGAACTTTTAAATAATTTTTTTAGATTGTTTTGCAAAATTTAAGAAATCCACTCTTAAATAGAATTAGATTTTTTTACATTGCCTTTAAGAGGTTATACCGTAATCTAAAATGGATAGCTTTATTGTTATCAAAAGCTTTGTTTAAAGTGTGTTATGTATATTCATTTTGCTTATAGGTTTTGAAGGTGTAAAAACCGTCACCCCTCCCTCAAAACGTATATTATTGATTGAATTTAGAGGTTATATTATCAATATGGGTTGTTTTTTTAAGATCTATAAAATATTAACATATTGAAAAATAACATTTTTAATTTTTATCGTTTTTTTATCTAAAAGGGGCAACCCTTAAAACTCAAAAAACCGTCAAAACTCATAACCATAATGATCTTGATAGCATCTCTTATGAGTTACAAGCTATCTTTTGAAAAGCTTTAAAGAATCACATGATTTTCATAAAGCACGTTGTAATCATTCTCTAAATCATAAGGTTATTATTCAAAAGAACTGATTAAAATGCATAAAAGGGATTTTGATAACGTAATCAATTTTTAATTTCATACGCTTTTCATAAGACACGTGTTAATCACTCACTAAAAATATAATTTTATCTTTTAAAAAGAACTAATCAAAATAACAAAAGCCTATTAAAAAGGATTTTGCTAATCTCTATAATTATCAGTTTCTATTGAGATGTTTTCATAAGTGTTTTCATAACAGACAATAAATCGCAATTATCCTATTTATCATTTCTCTTATGAACATGAAAAATGATGCCATGGCTATAAAGAACATAACAACTATAGAGAAAGCAAAAATGCAAATGAAAGCATTTGTTATAAAGACAGTCCCTATAAAGGCTGTTAAGTCTAAAATGTGTTATTAAAAGAAATTAACAGAAATCTTAAAAGCCATTTAGTGACAAAATTGATAGGTTATAAAGTTTAAAATACGCATTATGAGAGCGTTTCTAAATATTATAAATGTATAGATTCAGAAAATACGCAATCGTTTCATAAAACCTATAATATAGCTTTAAAAGCACATAAATATAAAAGAAGCAATTAATAAGCATAAGATATTATCAATACACAACGTATTTAAAAAATACAAAAAAATATCAAAAAAAGTTTATAAATTAATTGACAATAAATACGTATTTTGTTATATAAATAACCAAGTGATGAAAACACTTTCGAATAGCGAATAGGTTGCGAAAAAACCTTTTCCATTTCTTTTAAAACACTGACTATCTTTTATGCTGTGATTAGCATATATAGTGATTTTGTCGGGTGTAGCTATGCCATACAATACCCTTATGGGAAAAGCATAGCAACGGACTATTCGCCGTGTTTTCAGCACCCGATGCTCTTATAGGGTGTCAATTGAAAACTAATTTACGAATAGGTGTAAAAATGAATTCTATTGTTAACACAGAAAAAACATCTCCAAAATATGAATTTATTGATGATTGTGAATATATCGATGGTCATTTCTTAACTCGAATTAGAGCCTTAAGAGATTTTGATGA
>NZ_JBHIPJ010000113.1:0-79819 GCF_042195945.1 Bartonella sp. AP30XZML
ACACCCTCTCTCCTCAACACCCCCACCTCTTCATCCCCCCAATCTTCTCTCCACATTCCATGCCATGATAAAATCATACACCCCACATAAAGTCCCAGCTTCCTTTTTTGCACATTTCCGTTTTTACGCTTTTACATATTTACAGAAAGCAGAAAATCTGTAAAAAATGCATTACACAATAACGTTTTCAACAACTGTCATTAAAATCTCGCCTCCCTTTTCATCTAACTCCCCCTATTTTCACTGAAATCATAGATATAAACCGCCCTATTATTGTATTGAGCAGCATAAAATTTTTCGAAAAATTCTAACGATCAAAAGGGTGCATAAGAAGCATTTTACGACTTTTAAAAGAATTTTTATTTACACCCAGTGCTTTTTTGTAACGTAGAAGAGCACATTTAATTAATTGACTATAAGAAAGTTTGAAATGAGAGAAGCTTTTCGTTTTTCTCGTTCAACATCCACAACGATAACTCCTTCTTATAAATCAATTTTTTTCGTAATACAAAACGCACCAAAAGGAATAGACTTGTGTTGCATATTCACGCGCTTGTTTTAAAGAAAGATCTCTCAACGCTCATCACACCCATTTTGCAAAACGCCGCCCGTAAAGAAATGGTAAGCCCCCATGAAGTATATAAAATCCTTTCAGCCCTCCCCTATCTTTACGCTTATGGAAAAACACGTTTACGCTTATGGAAGAACAAGGCCGGCATCATCACAAAAACTCTGCCAGCTCCCAATGTTGCAGACAGCCTTCGGTTCAAGAGATAATTCATTAAAGGCTTGCCTTTCTTGTACAGTTTTGACCCACATGCACGCCCCACCACTTATGATGTACAAGCCAAGTAATTTTAATTGATTTAATATGAGAGAACTGGTGATGAGAAATTTTATTATATTCAGCAACGCGCTTCACGGTAAAAAATGGTTATTTATTATTATAAATCAATATCTTAATAAAGAAGAGAGTCATCATCAAGACGCTTACCTTTTTCTAAAAAAAGGCTTCACACTGAAAGAAAACATCTAAAACTTAGATAAAAAAAAAGGTTTGCTTCTAATAAACAAACCTCTGCAGAAAATTATTCACATAACTTTCAAAATTTTAAATTAATCCCTCTAGAAGCAATAAAAACGCTTTAGAAGCACCAAAATGAATACAAAGATCAATTTAACACAACGTTAAGAAAAATCAAGAACAAAAAATTTTTATCGTTAATGCACCTTTAAAAAACGAGGCTTCTTAACCTACGCGGCTCAAAAGTCCGGGGCTTCTCTACAAACGCCTCCAAGCCAATCAATCCCTTCATCTCTCTCAAAAGACAGCATAAAAGGTTCACAGTACAAGTCTTCGCTAAAAAAATATCAATCGCCAGCGCTCATAAAAGCCAGCGTTGGTATAAAAGATCAGATTATCGAACAATCTTGCTAAAATGTCTTCCCAATAAATAAAAAAGAAGCGGATTCTTAAATATTTCCGCCTCTTTAACAATAAAAATTATGATGAGGGATTATTAAAAAATTTCAAGACTGTGAAGGGAACCAATTTGATAACAATTCATACCTTACAGGATCATCGGCACACTGCCCACCACCACATTCCAGTATGGTAGAAATCAAATTTGCCGCAATCAAAAACACAAATAAGAAACTTGCCGCTTTACTCAAGACTGGAAAAGGAGAAAATTCTTTGAACTTGTGTGCCAACTCGCCTAAAATCATGACAAATGAGACAGCAAAGATACAAAGGACAGAAATAATGAAAGCCCAAGTATAAAAATGCAATCCAAAGAATGTTGAACCATATCCTAAATCATCGGGTGTGATATGCAAAAACACTTGCCGTGCTGCCACAGCACTGGTTACCATACAACCAAGAATAACCATACCATAATGGGTATTTTTCACCTTATGGTGAATATTGAGTAAGAACCCACAACCTGCCAGCATCAATCCAACGCGCTGCAGCAAACAAAGGGGACAAGGTAACTCAAACTTTACCAATTGATAATAAAAAGCCACCACCAAGACAATAGATAACCCAAAGAGTCCTAGCGTATTCATAAAGATGACGAAGTGAGGATTTTTTTGTTCAACATGTTCCATGGCTATTCTCTCAAAAAGATAAATTTAAAGTAGAAGTTGCGTGATGATTGAAAGTGAGAAGAATGACAACGAATAAAATTGCCCACAAAGCATAACTTATATTTTTTTTGCCACACATAGTCGTTACTGCAGTACCTAAAGCGATTAAAAATGGAAGAAACATAGCTTTTAAATCTCCTTTACATCCGTTGTTTAACTCTTATTTATTTCAGCGTTCACCATATTACAAAATTGGGCAAAAAAGAGACCATGGATTTATTATTCACAATTCGTCACTCGCGATTGATATTGCCATTATATTTAAGTGAAAAAACGATATAATCGCTCAGAAGCACATCTCAACAAAAGCGTTAAAAGCACAAAAGCATTGATTATTCGCTTCCCCTTATATCAGCCATTGTTAAAGATATATCGACAATTATAAAGATTATATCCCCTATAAAGATTATATCCCCCACTCACAAAAGAATCACTTGAACAACAAAATAAATAGGCTTTGAAATCGAGAGATATACATCTCTTTTTTTCTCAAAAGAATATCCTCATTTTGCAACACATTTTTGACATAAAAATATCTTTTTCTCATAAGCAATGTTTCAAATTGCAACAGATTTTATATCATATGGTGATCTTGTTTATTTTAGCAAATAAAAAATAAGACATTTTTTTAAAAAAACTTATAATCAATGGCTTTTCCCCAATACATTTTTCCCTCTTATCTTAAATAAAAGACAATACCGCAAGCTCAACAGCCTCATGGGTCCCACGCCACCCCGTGACATTACCCTCCCCCTCACAAGAAGTGCTTCATGCCTTCAATACTTTAGTTTTTCATCTCTCGAGATCCCCTTTAAATTTTTAGCTTTCCGCCTTATTTGAAAAATAACTGTTTCTCTGTCATCAATTGGCTTTGCAAAAAGAATATAAAACTTTAAAAAAATAATGATAAAGAATCGCATTGAACCTTTGAAAAGGATAGAGAATGATGAAAAAATCATGTGATGTGGCGATTTTAATGGGGAGCCAATCGGATTGGCAAACGATGTGCCATAGTGCAGATATTTTGACGAATCTTGGTATTTCTCATAGTTCGCATATTGTCTCAGCACACCGAACTCCTGAACGCCTTTATCAATTTGCCAAAGAAGCAAAAGAAGCAGGGTTTAAAGTTTTAATTGCCGGTGCGGGGGGTGCAGCGCATCTTCCAGGTATGTTAGCAGCCCTTACTCCTCTTCCTGTTTTTGGCGTTCCAGTGCATTCTCACTCTCTTTCTGGTCAAGATTCTTTGCTTTCAATCGTGCAAATGCCAGCAGGGATACCCGTCGGCACATTAGCAATTGGCAAAGCAGGCGCAATTAATGCAGCCCTTTTAGCCGCAGCCGTTATGGCCGTTTATGACCATGATCTCGCCCAACGATTAGAAGATTGGCGTCAACAACAAACAGCCAATGTCGCCCAAACGCCTGTAACGGAGGTTTAAAATGGCACCGTTTTTCAACACCTCCTCAGCCAACGCCACCCCCTCCAACGCCACCTCATCCAACACCACCTCGTCCAACACTACCTTAGCCAACACCACCTTAGCCAACACCACCTCGTCCAACACCACTCCCTTCACCATGTTACCTCCAGGCAGCGTCATTGGTTTAATCGGGGGCGGACAATTAGCAAGAATGCTCGCCATAGCGGCTGCAGAATTAGGATTTCGAACCGTTATTTTTTGCCCTGAAGCCGATTGCCCAGCCGCTCAAACAGCAAACAACCATATTGTTTCCTCCTATGACGATATATCAGCTTTAGATCATTTTATTTCTCAGTGTGATGTTGTCAGCTATGAATTTGAAAATCTTTCGCTTCAAACGGTTCAATATGTAGAAAAGAGTAAGCCTGTTTATCCTTCTTCCAAAGCATTAGAGATCACGCAAGATCGACTTTTTGAGAAGCAATTTTTGCGTGATCAAGGGATTGGCACCGCGTTATGGCACGCTGTTGACAATTCTTCTTCTCTTCTTTCCGCTCTTGATACCTTAGGCGGACGTGGTCTTTTAAAGACGCGTCGTTTTGGTTATGACGGAAAAAACCAGATCAAGCTTGATCACCCAGATGAACAAACCCTTGACGAAGCCTTAAGGACTTTTCAAGAACAGCCTTGTATTTTGGAAGAAATAGTTCCTTTTTTATCGGAAATTTCGGTTCTCTCGGCCCGCACAAAACAAGGAGAACATATTTTTTATGATTGCCCTGAAAACCAACATAAAAACGGAATTCTTCATAAATCCTTTGTTCCATCACATATTCCACTTGACGTGCAAAAAGCAGCTCAAGAAATCAGTGTAACAGTCATGGATGCCCTCGATTATGTTGGTGTTCTTTGTATTGAACTTTTTGTCTTAACGAATGGTCATCTTTTAGTGAATGAATTAGCACCGCGTGTCCATAATTCTGGTCATTGGACACAAAAGGCATGCATAACTTCACAATTTGAACAGCATATCCGTGCTATTTGCGGACTTCCCTTAGGTAGTCCCTATCGCCATAGCGATTGCCAAATGACCAATCTTCTTGGTAACAATTTTAGCACGTTAAAATATTTTCTGAAGCAAGAGCGCACCTCGATCCATTTATATGGCAAAAGCACTGTTCACCCCAACCGCAAAATGGGGCACATCATCCAATTACTGGGACCAGCCAACAAATCTTAAGCCCACATATATACAAATACTTTTTCACACTTTTCCCCCCAATGAACTGTAAAAACAACTTCTCCCCCACACCGATAACCATCGGCTTCAAAAGCGCCCCTAACCTTTTAATTCGCCCCTAGCAGGGCTTCACGCCCTCCTACAAGCCCTGCTCTTTTAAAAACATCACCTCTTTCCCCTCCAAACCGCTTCATCCTACACGAACATCTCATCCGCCCTCAAAAACAACCTCTCCCCCCCACACCGATATCCAAGCAGCACAACAAGCGCTCCCAACCCTTCAACTCCACCCCCTAGCTCTTCTCCCCTTCCTTTTCTCAAAAATATCCCCCCACGGCTAAAAACAATCCACCAGCCCCCAACTTCCCCTCAACGGATACCTTCCACAGCATAAATATTCCCCTATAACATACGCAGCCCCTTCATTTTTCTTTTAATGCCAATCTTTAAGAAATAGACTGATCTATTGCACCCCATAGATACCAATCCCCATGATTGCGCTTTTATTGTCTCTAGCTTCTCTTCTTATGTTCATTTTTTCACAAAAGCATTTTCACAAAAGCATCGTTTTGTTTTCCATAAAATCGCTGCAAAGAGGTAAAACGTATTACTCTCCCCAAACAACTCTCGAGAATTCGTCCCAATATCAGCCAGACGATAGCCCCCCTCCAGCATAGCAACTTTCTTCTTTTTCTCCTCTCTCTTTTTCCTTCAACGGATAGAAGATTTTCTCCTTTCGTTAATTCCCCCAACACATTCCTCGAAAAGGTTTCCTGAACTTCTCCCCAAAGGCTTAAGTTTCTTCTTTTCAGATCAATTTTTCTTCTCTCACAAAACCCTCCCCTTTTTTAGTGCATCAATTTTCTCACCTTTTAATCCTGTTAAGATAATGAATTATAAGGCACATCACCACCGTATAATGCGCATTGATTTTATGGCATCTTTTTATTGCATCTCGCACAATTCTTTATGAACTCCCCTTATCGTAAACGCACTTTGTTTACGCATATTCTTAACCACCCATAAGAGATTGTCTGTAACTCTCTAATCCTGCTCAGCAATAACATTCGTCACCCCCAACAGACCAGCGCTTCATGAAGTTCCCACAATTTTTCTCAATCCAAGCTTCTTTCAAGAGCACCTAATAATTTATAAATATAAATGTTTATTTTATTATCCTGATAAAGCTAAACTATACTTTTTAATACTATCATTTTAACACTATCAGTGCCTTTAAAACGCTCATTGTGCGAAAAAATACTTCATTTCTAACAATAATAAAATAATTTCGCTTGTATCTTATCTTAATATGTGATTAACGTTCAGCACAAACTTAGATCTTTTTATAGCAAAAATACCATACAAAAGGGGAAAATAATGGAGGGGATCTCTTCAAACAAACTCAAAAATGAAAACAATGAAAATAAAGAAGAAACTTTAAATGAGGCACAGTCTGTTCCTCCCCAAAAACGTAAAGGGGGTCCATTTAGACATATGTTGTTCCTTTTTCTTTTAACTTTTCGTAAACCCATTGTTTTCGTAACGAAAATCCTGTCGATAGGCTTTTTATTAATGACAGGAATTCTTTGTCTAATATACCTCACAGGAGGAAGAGAAACACTGCCCCTATTGATCGGGATACCAATGATCATTACGTCAGCTCTCTTTGGCATTTGCAAAATGTATATAAATTGGTATTATGACATACTTTTATTACGTCTATCGCCAGACAATGTGAAGCTTTCACTCTTTCAATAAACATCATCATAGACCACCCTTGGGAAGGTCAAATTTTTTCTGCAACATGGATATTAAAAGGAATTCAAACTATCCACATTCAAGAGCCAAAGTGTATTCTCAGTATACTGGCTCCCTTATTGGATAATTTGAATTCCCCATCTGCTCGACAATATCCAGCACTCCACCCACGTAGAAATAATTGGGTTGCAAAGAATCATAAACTATTGCCTTAAAAGAGAAATTTATGCATAATCTTTCACTCTAACCGCACAGATTTAATCCCTCATTAAAAGTACAGAGCGCTCCGTCCCTGATCTCCACGTCAAAGATATAATTACAGGATATGATTACAGCACTAAGCTTATCCATTCCCAAACCAAATATCCTCTCACCCCTCACGTAAAATAAAAAGCCTCAAACAGAAGACACTTGTGTTGCCAATTTACGCACTTGTTTTACCACGCGCTTATTTTAAAGAAACATTTGGCCAATGCACATTGCCCCACCACTTCACAACAGCAGCCCCGGTCATAGAGCATAAAAACTCTCGATAATAACTTAAACATTCATAGTGCACCACCCTCTTTAAACTTATGAAGCGTAAACGCCAACCTCATCATACCGCTTTGCCAGTCTCCAATGTTACAACACTCTTAGCATTTGAAAGCATTCATAAAAGACCGTTTTATTCCTTATCTTCAAGTATCTTTACCATAAATCAATCCCGCTTGTGATATGCAAGCAGCGAATGCTATGCTTAAAGATACACAGATTTGCAATGAGAAAACCTTAAGACTATGCGAAACTCTTATTTTACTATGTTTTCTCTGAACAATAGAAATTTATCCTTATCAATTCATCATCATGCGGTTTATTTTTTAGGTTTTAAGAATAAGCCTTAAGAATATCCTCATACACGAACAAAAAACACCTCATGTTATAAATTTTACATGAGCCTTACTAAACGATGATATTTTACGAAAAAACAGGATTATTTTCTCACAAATAGGAAGCTTTTACTTTTTTTCACTCTTTGTGCTTTTTTGTGTCCTTCTTTTTACGAGAAAATTTTTACCTCCAAGGCAACCATTAACACACACTATAGGAATTTGTAAGGGATATACCCTTGACAAGAATAAGACTTCTTGTTAGATCTCTCCTACTTTTTTGCAATTTTCACTTATCGTTGTGCTAATGAAGTGGTTAGTGCGTACCTTAAGAGTACGCTTTTCTTTTTGTGATCACAGTGAAAAAGTGTATCGTGTGATGTTATGATGCAAGTACGATATCGCAATGCAATGCTCATTAAAGTGAGCAGTCTATTGGGGTTGTGGTATTGTATTTTCGTATTTTAATATTGTATTATAGTATTGTGTTACGTAAACTATTTAAACGGTGAATATGATGAAAATTAAAAATTCGCTTAAAGCACTAAAAGAGCGCCACCGTAACAATCGTTTGGTGCGTCGTAAGGGTCGTGTTTATATTCTTAATAAAACGAACCCACGTTTTAGAGCACGTCAGGGCTAATTTCTTTAGGGTCAATGTTTTTATGCCTACTTTAATTGTAGGCTTAAAAATTTTTTCTTGCGTTTTTTTGTTATAAGTCCGTTGATTACAAGTCTAGTATTTGATAATATTTGGTGATTTATCTTTTGGGGGCTTGTTTTTATGGATTCTTCTATTTTTTTAAAAGCCTTTCGATTTTTTCAGCTGCGTTTTTTCTGTATTTTCCAGCGCGCGTTTTTTCTTTCTTTTGTTGGCGTTTTTTGTTTTGTTCCCTCGAGCTATGGGCAAAATCCTTCTTCTCTTCCTGAAGATCGGCCTTCTCCACAATCGCTTTTACCGTTAGATGATCTTATTCCCAATTCTCCTCCCTCCTCCTCAACGCCCTCCGATTCTGATTCTTCGGCGGTTATTCTTGAAGATCTTGACAAAGAGCAGCTTTCCCATGTTGACAGAGTTAAGCAGCGCAAAGAAGCAGAAATTTCACGTTTACTCAAAGAATTGAAATATTGTGCTGATGTTGCTAAAGCGAAAAAGATCAGTCAACAGCTTCAACATTTATGGTCCCAATCGGGGAGCGAGACGATTGATCTTTTGATGTCATGGGCTGAAAATGCACTCAACAGCGACGATTATGGACTTGCGCTTGATTATATTGATAATGCTCTTGCACTTTTACCTACTCATGCTGAAGCTTGGATAAGACGCGCTTGGATTCACATTCAACTGAACGATTTCAAACTTGCCCTGCTTGATCTCAACCATGCTCTTGAACTTGAGCCGCGCAATTATAGTGCTTTTTTTGAACTTGGCGTTGTCATGGAAGCAACGGAGCGTCCAAAACTTGCTCTTAAAGCTTATGAAACAGCATTGGATTATTATCCACAAATGCGCAGGATTCAAAAGCGCGTGCAAGCTCTATTAGACGAACAATCACCACAAGCTCTTTGAAACCATTCAAAAACGAGACGCTTTACGGCATCCTTTCAAACCTAGATAAGACACAAGCCGGCTTCACATTCCACTCAATAAACTGCCCCTGCTTATAACCACACCATCACCCCCCACACAATTCACAGTACTTTTTTTGAATTTTGACTTTTTTGTATTGAAGGCATCTTCCAAACACTGCCAATATACTCCCTACAGAATTTCTTCTCATAGCAAGCAAACGCTTCCACGCCGGAGTCCTCTTCACGCCGTTTCTTCTTTTCACACCTTCCATCATGGATAAAAAAAATTTGTAAACACGATCCTCAAAAAATACTTTTTGAAAAAAGCTTAAAACATCGCTTAGCGCCTCTGATAAACTATCATCATCTGTTTTTTATTTTTAAGCTTCAACCATAGCAGCACATACCGTATCGGCTCTCCTTCACCCCTCAAAGTTGATAAAACAGCCCTGAAATATGGATTCACAAAGCAAAAACTTCAAAGACGCAACACCAATTCAACCAACATCCTTGAATAAGAAATATTTCCCTTCAAACCTCCTCCAAGTATTCCCGCGAAACATAAAAATCAAGCATTGTCCCAAAAGAGCCAATCAAGCCATTGCCAATAAATCGTTCTGCGTCACTCAAACACCCACCCCCACTCATATTTTTTGCTTTTTTACTTTGAATAAGCCATCCATCATACAGCCATTTCGAGCAGCCACCAGCAAGGTTATAAAAACTCTCCTGAAATACTTTTTGAAAAAGAAGAGAGCGAGGTTATTTTATCTCTAGCAGAAGCTCTGAAATTGTTTTATATTAAGGAGGGTGTTCTGCGCTTCTCGACAGGAAATAACGTATTCCTGAGACCTTAATGATCTCCAAGGGAGCTGTCCCTGATCAAGCCCGTGGGCTTTTTCATATGGCGCCCACCTATTTGTATAGGTTCCCGGGATTAGCTTTTTCCATCGGCTGTTGTGGATCACCCTTTTTTACATCAAATTTTTCCAGCTAAAATTGAGAGCGTCTTTTTACATAAGACCAATGACGATACTCTTTTCAAGAAATAAAAATTACGATAGGCTTTATTTTGTAGAACAGACAGCACTTACAAATAATCCCCTCTGTGAATCTGCTTCATCCCTTCGCACGCAAGCAGCGCAAAAGCGGCTTGTTGCACCAAGATACCCCCTAAAGAGCACACACTTTTTTCATGCTTTTTTTTCATGAGCACAGCTCTTGTCCTAACAGAGATTTACAAAACGCCAACAATGGATAAAATACCAGCATCTTATAAAATAATTGACGAGACAATGACAAATAATCCCCTCTATGAATCTGCTTCATCCCTTCGCACACAGCAACGCAAAAGCGGTTTATCGCGTCGTGATGCTCTTTTAACAGAAGAGCGTGCACTCTTTTCACAGCGTGCTTGTTGCCACTTTATTGAATACCTTGAAAAGAAGGGAACCGATTTTTCACGCCTCATTTTAGCAGGCTATTGGCCCATTAAATCGGAAATTGACCCGCGTCCTTTACTGGATGCTGTAGCGTTACGCGGTGGGCATTTAGCCTTACCAGCAGTTCTTGATTCCACCACCATGATTTTCCGTGCATTTTCGCCCAGCACGATTTTAGAGCCCATGCGTTTTGGCACCTTTGGTCCGGGTGCAGACAATGGCGTTGTTGCCCCCAATAATATTATTGTTCCGCTTTCTGCGTTTGATCGTCAATGTCACCGTCTTGGCTATGGAGGAGGATACTATGACCGTGCTGTTGCAGCTCTTGAAAAACAAGGGCATCAAATGACATTATGGGGCATAGGATTTTCATGTCAGGAGGTTTCCTCTATTCCCGCAGCAGAACATGATCTACAGGTACAAGGAATTTTTACAGAAAAAGGTTTCTTAAAATGTTAAAATGTGATTAAAGCGCCTATGCGTTTTTTATTTTTAGGTGACATTGTTGGTAGCACAGGCTGTAAAGCTGTTTTTGAACACCTTCCTCAACTGATTGAGAAATGGCAGCTTGATTTTGTTGTGGTAAATGGTGAAAATGCCTCTGGTGGTTTTGGTCTCACACAAGAAACGTATCAAGATCTTTTGATAACCGGTGTTGATGTTGTCACCACAGGTAATCATGCTTTTTCTCACAAAGAAGCATTGCAATATGCCCATGAGAGTGATCGTTTTTTACGCCCTGCCAATTTTTCGAAAGAAACTCCTGGAAAAGGTTCTGGTGTTTTTACGGCAAAAAATGGCGCCCGTGTTCTTGTCGCCAATCTGTTGGGCAACGTTTTTATGCCGTGTAAAGTAGAAGATCCATTTGAAACAGCGGAAAATATTCTGCTTGCCTGTTCGTTGATGGAGCAAGCCGATACGATTATTTTTGACTTTCACGCAGAAACGACAAGCGAGAAGCAATGTTTTGGCCATTTTCTTGACGGTCGTGTGAGTGTTATCGTTGGCACCCATACGCATATTCCCACGGCTGACGCGCAAATCTTAGAAGGTGGGAGCGCCTATTTAACAGATGCAGGCATGTGTGGAGATTATAACTCATCTCTTGGAATGGATAAAGAAGAACCCTTACACCGTTTTCTTTATAAGACGAAGCAAGATCGTTTTGAACCGGCGCGTGGTCCCGCCACCCTTTGTGGTTTAGCGGTTGAGATTTCAGATCGCACCGGTTTAGCAGAAAAGGTCTCGGCGGTACGGATTGGTCCTCATTTAAAGCCTGAAGTTCCGGGTTTTTGGTAGCTTCTTTTAAGCCACCCCTTTGATAGTTTCTTTCCAAGATTTCCTTTTGAGAACTCTATTTGGCAAGACGACTTTTCCAGCCCTTCCCAAATCCCTACTAAAAACACCCCGCCCTCCAATTTACCTAATACAGCAACTTTTCTAGCACAAACAAGTCACTCTTTTTAAAAAAATAAAGGATAAAATTTTTCGTGATTTTTTAAACGATGAGAAGGAGGTTTTATTTCGACATTTCTGCGGGGGGGGGAGGAGAAATGTTAACCCCCTTCTCTAAAAAGAGCTTTATATAATAATTTATTATTTAGCAAGAGCCTCTTTAATCTTTTTTTAATTCTAACGAAAATTTAATCTTAAAATTGCTTTCTGCTTTTTAAGTTTGAGCTCTCTAAAACTTTTCAAAAGAATGTGCTCTTCTTTGCTTGCGATCCTTTCATCACAGCAATACAAGACGTTTTCTTTTGTCGAGAGATCAGCGTAAAAAAAGGAAATGGGAACATTAAGAATGTCGGCAATTTCCTGTAAACGCCCAGCTCCTATACGATTAGAGCCTTTTTCATATTTTTGGATTTGTTGAAAAGTCACCCCTAACTGGCTGCCTAATTTCTTTTGCGACACTCCCAGCATTGTTCTTTTAAAGCGAATTTTTCTGCCTATCGAAATATCGTTAAAGTGTGGATTTTTAGTTTGCACTTCAAGCTCCCCTACCGGTTGCGAGCGCCTCTTATGCGTATTCCGGGAGTCAAAAACACTGAGTTCAGTCAGCTTTTTTGCTTTTAGTGCTAGAGAGCACCTGGACATGGCAAAAACTCCCGGAATCTCGCAATACTTATAAAGCAGGCTAATGTCTCATCTTGGATTTTCAGGCTTTGGGTTCCACCATTCAACCACACTGTACGACGAGAACCTTGGTGCTTGTTCATAAAATAATTTCTGGAGACCAGCAATAAAATTTAAAACAGTGTTTTTATCTCATGAGACAATCAAACACAAAATTGCCTTCTGTTTTTGAGGTTTGAGCTCTCTAAAACTTTTCAAAAGAATGTGCTCTTCTTTACTTGCGATCCCTTCATCACAGCAATACAAGGCATTTTCTTTTGTCGAGAGATCCGTATAGAAAAAAGAAATGGGAACATTAAGAATATCGGCAATTTCTTGTAAACGCCCAGCTCCTATACGATTAGAGCCTTTTTCATATTTTTGGATTTGTTGAAAAGTCACACCTAACTGGCTACCTAATTTCTTTTGCGACATCCCGATCATTGTTCTTTTAAAGCGAATTTTTCTGCCTATCGAAATATCGTTAAAGTGTGGATTTTTAGCTTTCACTTCAAGCTCCCCTGCCGGTTGCGAGCGCCCTCGCATTGGTATTCCGGGAGTTGAAAGAGCTGAAACTTGACTCAGCCTTTTGCTTTTAGTGCTAGAGAGCACCTGGACATAACAAAAGCTCCCGGAAATCCGGGATATCCATAAAGCTGGATAAATACGTGTCTCAAGTTTCGGGTCTTTCATTCCCTGTTGATCGCTGCGTAGACGACCAAAACATTCTCTTACCAATAAAGTAATTTCAGGAAATTAGCAATAAAATTTAAAACAGTGTTTTTATCTCATGAGACAATCAAACACAAAATTGCTTTCTGTTTTTGAGGTTTGAGCTCTCTAAAACTTTTCAAAAGGATGTGCTCTTCTTTACTTGCGATCCCTTCATCACAGCAATACAAGGCATTTTCTTTTGTCGAGAGATCCATATAGAAAAAAGAAATGGGAACATTGAGAATATCAGCAATTTCTTGTAAACGCCCCGCCCCTATACGATTAGAGCCTTTTTCATATTTTTGGATTTGTTGAAAAGTCACACCTAACTGACTGCCTAATTTCTTTTGCGACATTCCGATCATTATTCTTTTAAAGCGAATTTTTCTGCCAATCGAAATGTCATTAAAGTGTGGATTTTTAGCTTTCACTTCAAGCTCCCCTGCCGGTTGCGAGCGCCCTCGCATTGGTATTCCGGGAGTCAAAAACACTGAATCCGAGTCAGCTTTTTTGCTTTTAGTGCTCATCGCACCTGGACATAGCAAAAACTCCCGGAATCCCGGGACACCTACAAGAGTAGGTTCATTTTTACGCTCGGATTTTAGGGGTTTTTGAATCCCTCTTGGTCGCTGCGTAGACGACCAAAGTTACCCTTTAAGGTATAAAGTAATTTCAGGAAATTAGCAATAAAAATTAAAACAATGTTTTTATCTCATGAGACAATCAAACACAAAAATGCTTTCTGTTTTTGAGGTTTGAGCTCTCTAAAACTTTTCAAAAGGATGTGCTCTTCTTTACTTGCGATCCTTTCATCACAGCAATACAAGACGTCTTCTTTTGTTGAGAGACCGGAGTAAAAAAAGGAAATGGGAACATTGAGAATATCAGCAATTTCTTGTAAACGCCCCGCGCCTATACGATTAGAGCCTTTTTCGTATTTTTGGATTTGTTGAAAAGTCACACCTAACTGGCTGCCTAATTTCTTTTGCGACATTCCGATCATTATTCTTTTAAAGCGAATTTTTCTGCCAATCGAAATATCGTTAAAGTGTGGATTTTTAGCTTTCACTTCAAGCTCCCCTGCCGGTTGCGAGCGCCCTCGCATTGGTATTCCGGGAGTCTGAAAGTACTGAGTTCAGTCAGCTTTTTTTGCTTTTAGTGCTAGAGAGCACCTGGACATGGCAAAAACTCCCGGAATCCCGGGACACCCACAAAAGTAGGCTAATCTTATGTACTGAACTTTAGGGCTTTCAGACCCTACTGATCGCTGCGTAAACGACCAAAGTCACCCTTTAAGGTATAAAGTAATTTCAGGAAATTAGCAATAAAATTTAAAACAGTCTTTATTTTATGAGCTCCACCCCCGCCTCTCAAACTTTTATGCCCGCTCGTAAAAACTCCAAAACTATGAGATAAACCCCACGTTCATTGAGGAGATTAACAAACCTTGTTTCTTGAGATTAAGCCCTCCGAAGAGAGAGAGATTAAAGAACACCTCAAAGGGATTTACACGGTTAATCGTTGGATTTTTGCACCAAAACGGACTAATTTTTCTTCTAATCTCTCAAATCCACGATCAAGATGATAAACACGATTGACGATTGTTTTCCCCTTTGCTGCCAATGTAACAAGATAAGAGGGCTGTAATCACAAGAGAAACAACAAGCGCGCGCAAATCCGTGCGCTTAACAGGAGCCCTTTTCAAGTTCTCTGTTCCACGAGACGGTTGCCCTCTCGCCCATCAAGCTTTATTTGCGCCCTCAAGCAATTGAGTTATTGAACATGCATAAAACGATTTTCGAAAATCTCGTCTCTGTAATTTCGCGCGCTTCCCTCAACCCCGTGTCATGAAAGCATGCCCCCACACAACAGCCACCCCCCAAGCAACCTCTCAAAGCCATTCTTTGGAGCATATCTTTGAAAGCTTTACACTGTGATACGTTGGATTTTTGCACCACAACGGACTAATTTTTCTTCTAATCTCTCAAATCCACGATCAAGATGATAAACACGATTGACGATTGTTTCCCCCTTTGCTGCCAATGCTGCAATCACAAGAGAAACAGAAGCACGCAAATCCGTCGCCATGACAGGAGCCCCTTGCAAATTCTCTGTTCCATAGACAGTTGCCGTCTGCCCATCAAGCTTTATCTTTGCCCCTAAGCGATTGAGTTCTTGAACATGCATAAAACGATTTTCGAAAACCGTCTCTGTAATATGCGCGATTCCTTCAGCCCGTGTCATGAGCGCCATGAATTGCGCTTGGAGATCGGTTGGAAAAGCAGGATAAGGTCCTGTTTTAATATCAACGGGCATAATTTTGGTGTTCTTTGGATTTCGCTTAATATGAATTCCTTGAGGTTCTATTTGAATCTCAAGTCCTGTTTTTTGGAGCACCTTAAGCACTTTTGTGAGATGATTAGGATTTGCATTTTTAAGAAAGACATCTCCTCCCGTCATAGCAACAGCCATTGCATATGTTCCCGCTTCGATTCGATCAGCAATAACGCGTACTCTAGCACCGTTGAGTTTTTTAACCCCTTCAATTGTAAGCGTTGTTGTTCCTTCACCGGTTATTTGAGCCCCCATAGCATTCAGGGTTCGAATAAGGTTTGTCACTTCTGGCTCACAAGCCGCATTCTCAAGAGTGGTTGTTCCCTTTGCCATTGTCGCCGCCATCAGCAGCACATGGGTTCCACCAACAGTGACTTTAGGGAAACGATAGTGAGCACCTTTTAACCCCTTTAGCGCTTTTGCATGAACATATCCATTTTCGATAGTAATCTGTGCGCCTAAAGTTTTAAGTCCCTCAAGGATAAAATCGACAGGCCTTGTTCCAATAGCGCATCCTCCAGGAAGCGAAACATAAGCCTCTGCGCATCGTGCAAGCAGAGGTCCGATAACCCAAAAGCTTGCACGCATTTTTTTCACCAGTTCGTATGGTGCCCGTGTTGTGGCTATTTTTTGCGCCGTAAAATGAATTGTTCTTGAATTCACACATTCATCGTTAAACTCTTGTCCATCAACGGCATAACCAACACCATGATTATTGAGAATACGAATAAGCAATTCAACATCGGCCAGATGCGGAATATTTTCTAAAGTGAGCGTTTCTTCTGTTAAAAGCGCCGCAATCATAAGAGGTAATGCAGCATTTTTTGCCCCAGAAATAGGAATTGTTCCTTGAAGTTTTTCTCCCCCAACAATTTGAATAGAATCCATCGTGTTTTCCCTCTTTTCCTTTGTGCCTGCCCTTCCAAAGGATTGTCCCCCTTCGGGAAGTTATGCTTTATTAATCGTTTTAGAACGCATTCTAACTATGAGAACAAATTATTGAGAAGTTTGGTTGCAAAAATTTACTAAAAAATATTTTTTTGCATTTTAGAGCTTTTTGCATTTTAGAGCTCTGGTTGTGCTCTTTTTCGGCTTTGCTCTTTTCGACGTTTCAGGTTTTGACGCAATTGTTGTGCCAATCTTTCTTGACGTCGTTTTGCTTTTTCATCTTGATGATTAATTTCATTTTGTTTTTGTTTTTGATGCATTTGTGTCATTGCGCAACCTTTTAAACAGTGTTGAGCTTCTATCCAAGCAACTCATAACCTTAAATATTTAAGCATATAAGAAACATACGTCATGACATAAGATACGTTTTCTTGCAAGAATATACAAATGTTCTCTTGCCTATTTTCTGACAATATGGCACAAGACAGCGCAAAGATTGAAAAGGGCTGCGGTAGCTCAGTGGTAGAGCACTCCCTTGGTAAGGGAGAGGTCGAGAGTTCAATCCTCTCTCGCAGCACCATTTTATTCTTCTTTTGCCTCTCTCTTCTTGCCCTTATAAGTCTTCCCTATAAGCCTAAATCTTTTCCCCCAACCTTCATCGGCTTCATCAAGTCCTCCATCCTTTAAACCATGCGTTTCAATAGCCTCAAAATCAGTAGCTTCAAAATCAATGGCTTCAAAATCAAGAGCCTCAATGACACACTTAATCTCTAAAATGCCTTACGAACGGCTTTTGAAATTGACCGCCCCCCAAAGAATATCCCCCACCCCTTGCCTCCCCCCTCTTTCATTTCTGTAAGATTGTCCCCCTATCCTTCTCTTTACCAAGCCTCACTGTTGCAACAGCTCTTGGCGCTTGAGTGCGATATAAGCATTTTTATTTTTTCAATATTTTATTTCTTGAATATTTTTCCCCACAAGCTCACCCTGTTTGTAATATGCAAACAAACGATTTTACTTGATTCAATATAAGAGCGTTTGAATAAGAAAACTAAAAACATCTCACACTATTTCGGGCTCTCATTGAAATTCAAATTGAATCTCAATAATGAATTATTATAAACTCATTGTTTGAACATATCCCATTGATACCTTTATCCGCCGAAAAACGAATAATCTTATCTTTCTAACCTCTCTATCCACCTCAAGCAACACAAGCATTCCCTCTAAAAATTAGAATAAGCTTCATCGATCTTATTCGTCATTTACAACAGATCTAACAGAGCCATTTCCAGAACCTCCTCTCAACTCAATTCCTTCCCCATTCTCCCCACCCCTTACCAAAAGCAAAAACCAAACAGTGATAAAGTCCCTCTCAATAAAGCTTTCACTAAGCCACCCCACTCTCCCATATGGCAAACATCTCATATAACAGACATCCCCATATACTAGGCATCCCATATACCAGAAAATTGATAGCCCGCCGTTTCAAAGAAGATCCCTCATTGCCAATTTTATACACTATGATTTTCCACGTGCTCTAAGCCATCCCTCTTTCAACACGCATCTTTTTTATACGAATACTTTAATTTATACAGATAGCGTTATTCCTCTTGCATAAGAGCCCCAAAAGCGAAAAGTTCTCCCCCTCTATTCTATTGAAATCAATCACCCCTCTTCGCTTACAGTTCACAAGCAGAAAGATCCGTATGGCGAGAAACTTTCCAAGAAAAGCATATCTCTTCGTAAGAAGCCTCCCAGTAAACGAGATTATGAATCGTCTCAAGAGCTACAGCCCATGCCGCAATTTTGGCAACGGGCCCCAAATAGTACCAACTTACTTTTTCATAAAGTAAGATAGGGTGCGCAATGTTTATAATCTCTGGGGGTATAATCTACGGACTTTATAATCTACGGGGCTTGACCGTTATACCCCTCACGATATTATTCACAGGCGCCAGTATGAAATTTACGAACGCCGGCATGAAATGGGTGTGAAATGAGCTTAGAGCGAGATATCTTTATTAAAACAAGTGCGTGAATGTACAACAACAAGTATATTTCATTTGGAGTATTTTGGATATTGCCTACTCCCCCCACCCTAGGACAACCATTTTGGCT
Source organism: Bartonella sp. AP30XZML (assembly GCF_042195945.1). Taxonomy (NCBI): domain Bacteria; kingdom Pseudomonadati; phylum Pseudomonadota; class Alphaproteobacteria; order Hyphomicrobiales; family Bartonellaceae; genus Bartonella; species Bartonella sp. AP30XZML. The sequence continues at coordinate 18,628 of NZ_JBHIPJ010000113.1, forward strand.
ACAGATCCCCTTATATTTTCTGCTGTCATACCTCCTCCAATAAGCTAAAACCCCACATATGCGGGGTTTTAGCCAGTACCACACCTTTATTTAGACACATTATGATTATTATAACCATTTTTATTAAATACGTTTTTACATATATTTTCAACACAAAAATAACACATATTGATTTATTTAACAGAAATGACTTATAAAAGCTTGTTAGAAACAAAAGCCAATAAATACCCTCTGTTTAAACACTTTATTTGCTATAGCAATAAGCACTGTTTTATTTACGCATCATACAACGAGTGGATGTACAACAGATGGTCTTTTTGTTGGAAGTACTTCTCCGATCAATTGTATTTCAAAAGAATATATAAGACAGAAAATAAAAAAGAAGCTATTAGAAAAAGAACGCGAAAGAGAATGGTTAGAGCTTGAACAATTTTCTGTTAGCGCTTGTCCAAGTGGAAAATTTCCTGTTTATTATGGCGTTTCTATTATCGATTGTGTTTCAGAGGAAGAACTAAAACAAAATCGTTTTAATAATGAAATTAATATAATGAACTTATTCCTGCAATGGTTTATCGTAGCACTCGTAATAACAACGATAATGTCTGTTCCCATAAGTTTACTTTGGCGTTTTAGATTTAAGGTTCCTGCCTGTTTATTTACAATAATGACAACCTTGGCTATTATTGCCGTCCCTTTTACATTTGATTTATCGTCTCTCTTTTAATCTATTTTTGTAAAAAAATATTTCTAAAATATTAAAAACACCCTGCATTTTTAAGCGTTTTGAACTGTATCTCCTCTCATTTAGAGACAATAGCCCCAAGTACAGCCATGCCATTCAATACGATTTTAACCATATTTCTAACATAAAAATAACACATGTTGATACATTCAAAAGAGATCAATTAAATGATCTTGTAAAATAAGAGCAATACACAAAGTGGCTGTATTTAATGATAGTCAATGAAGACGATTATTATGGAATTCTTGGTGTAAGCTACGAATGCAACGATAAACAGATAAAATCTGCTTTTCGTAAATTAGCTCTGCAATACCACCCTGATCATAATTCTAGTACCGAAGCAGAACAAAAATTCAGAAAAATTTGTGAAGCCTATGAAGTTCTTAAAGATCCTCAAAAGAGAGCTGCTTACAATCAGTTCTATCATAAAACTTTTAAAGATAATCACAAGGCTTCTGAAATTAGTAGAAACCAAGAGAACAGACGACAAGATAATACCAAGCGTGTAATTGATAGTATCGCGTATGTAATTTTCATTATTTGTGGAATAATACCTGTAATGTATTTTATAATTTTATTTTACATGGAAGATATTCTGAATAAATAAGTATAGGGTTATTAATTCTCATAAGCATAAAAGGATATTTGGTAAAGATTGGTGCATTTATCTTCGGGCTCATACTAATATCATTTATCAAATTTATATGGAGAAGTATCTATTGATCAGTGCTTTTGAAGAGCTTTAAGATCAGCCCCACAGTGAATTCACAAAATGTGGTCATTTTTGATTTTCTATAACAAGGTAGTGTAGAAAAACATAAAGATTATAATATCTCTATCCGTTCTTTCCCTATTCTCCCGTTTTCCCTACCCTTCTATTTTCTTCCACAACCTGCCCCCCAACCTTTCCCCAACGAGCCTACTTGACTCCACACAGGCTTTTTCTCATGTCCCTACATCCTTTTCCCCATATTGGCTAAAAAACGCCCCTCAAACGACTCTTTCCCAAAAAACAAAAGCACCACAAGAACCATTTCCTCTCCAATAAAAAAGCACTTGTCCGGCAACTTAGCCATCATGGGACCTTTCATCGCGCCCCCAAACACGGCACAACACAAAAGCGGCCAGAACCGCACCCCACATCCCCTATCTCACTTCCCTAACATCTTCCCCCAAAGTACTTCCTTATCTCTCTTATTTTTCACTTGACTGCCCCTCTGAAACACCTTCTTCCATTTTCCCAAGCAATAGCTGTCACGCGAAGTCTCTCTCCCTTCAACACCCACCTGCTTTTCCGCTTACTTCTTGCCTTATGACTAAGCTTGCCTCTCCTCAACGCTACACAAGATCCCTTCCCACCCCCGTCTCATTCTCGTTTTCCCCTCCAGCATACGTCTTGTCTTCATTCCAAGCACCCTTTCCCCCATTTCCGACCATGCTTTCACATTCCTGTCCCCTAAGTTCGCTATGCTCCCTGCTTCCCCTGTTTGGCACCCTCCTCCAACATAAAAACCAACTCTTTTCCCCCTCTGCTCTTTCCTTTTTATAGAACTTTGCCTCTCCTCAACGCTACACAAGATCCCTTCCCACCCCGTCTCATTCTCGTTTTCCCCTCCAGCATACGCCTTGTCTTCATTCCAAGCACCCTTTCTTTCCCCTCCTTCAAAGCAATTTCTGTTCTTATATGAAAACCTGTCCCAACAGATTTAATTTGCTGTACCATCTTCTCCAACGCCTCATTAAAACGGTTAATTTCATTTTCAAGTTTGCAAATATACGCTTCATCACGATAAGCCCGTTTAATCAAAGCGGGCATATCCGGCCAATAGAGCATTAAATCCACCCATTCGCGTTGAGAAATCCATAATCCCCCTTGACATTGTGCTTTATGTTCTGCTGGAAAGCTCTTTTGCATGAAATGAGGGATTAAAATTTCAGGTTTTTTTGTTTTAATTTCTAATAAGCCATTTTTTCCCACAAAAGCATCGGGGGAAAATCCTTGTCCGCGATCATCTGCCAAAACAAAGCCAATACATTCAGGTTCTGTATGTGTAAGTTTTCCATAAAGCTGTCGTGCGATTGGTTCTAATTCAGTCCCGCGTCGCTGAGAAAGCGTTGTTCCTTCATCAACAGTTTTTCCTGTAATTCTTTCTCCCGCCAATTTCATCATCACACTCTGATAGCGTGACGTTTTTTGCCCCTGTTTTTTTTGCGCCATAACCATCTCAAACAAAGAAGCCGTAATCAAACCATTACGCACTTTCTGCCATTCTTCTGTTCCTTGAATACAATCGATAATGATTGGCATAGTATTTTTCCCCTTCATCTTTAAGGTGTTTTGTAATATATCCTCTTTAAAGCATTCACCTTTTTTTAAGCTGTTTCCCTCACACGGACTAAAGACAACAACATCCTTCAATATTGTGCCCTAAAAAAACACAAAAACCGGCTCTTTTCCCCTTGAACTTGCCTTTTTATAGGTTGGAACCTGTCTGTACTGCTGCTTTTCTTCCCCCTAAGCCTTCATTTTTGTTCTCCAGCATGCTTTCCGTATCACTCCAAGTCACTGAATGACGACCTGTCCCACCATTGCCTTATCCCCCTAATGAACCAGCCGGCAACTTCCCCCACACAAGCGCCCACAATTCCTCATATATAGGCTCTTTTCTTCATACCCCCCCTTTCCATATCGGCTAAGAAAATCCCCGCGCAAAGCTCTCCCCCCAAAGCGGCTCCCCTAAGCTTCCCTCCAAGAACGAAAGCATAACGTGCACCATTGTCACCGCAATGAAAAAGCACTTTGGCCCATCATTGCGGCTTCTTTTTCAACCCTGCTACTGCACGACGGAAAAATCATGGCGGCAATATTCTTCCTCCAATTTTTTTGCCATAGACTGAGCCACCTCTTGCGATATAAAAAGTATAGCGTTGTGTTTTTGTGGTTCGAGTCTGATTAAATTTCGCACATTTCCAGCATAATAAAGCGGAATCCCTTGATACGAAGTCTTGAGATAACTTGGCATGTTTACCACCAATAATCTGTCAAGACATCACATGGGCGTAAACGATGCTGTTTTTCATAAGAGCCATAGAGATTATCTTCATAATCGCAAGCCGCTCTTTCATTCAAACAAGCATGATAAGCTTCACTATTCAAAATGAAGGGCTGCAATTGTGTATTTTCTTCATTCATTTCATGATTTTCGACATAAAAATCAGCGATTTGTTCCGTAATATCTTCAGCATGAGAAGTTGTCAGATCGAGTCGTAAAACTCTATAAACAGTTTCACATTCTTCAATCAGTTCGAGCACTTCTTCGATTTCGTCGATTGGTCCTTCATAAGTACAAGGATTTTCCTCTTCGCATAAAACGACAATGATTTCATCCTCTTTAACGAATGAAATATTTTTCATGATTTCCCCCTTTAGATAGTTGATAAAGCATAGCCTTGTCTTGACAAGACTAAATATAGCGTTAGTCTTATATCCTCTATAGGAGAGATGTCAACCATTTTATCCTTCATAAAAGATATATTTTAAATATCTACGGGGTTCAAATGACATATGTAAAGAAAAATCTATTATTCTTTGTTCCTCTCATGCCCCTTTGTTGTTCTCTATTTGTTCTTACAAAATTGCAATTATAAACACACAGGAGAGATAAAATGAGTGACATAATATTAATAAAACACTGGAGTCGCCTTGATTCAAAAGCACAGAAGGAAGTTATTTTGAAGCTTCGTCAATTGGTCGCCGCAAAAGAGTCAAAATCGCCTGTCTCTCTTGCGGAGAGAGTTTCGAAATAAGCTCTATAAATTCTTTATCTTCAGGGCTAGCCCCTTTCCCGTAAAGAATATAATTCATACTGATATTAATTTCGTGACAAATTCGCGAGAGAGATTCGATTGTTGGTTCTTTTCCTTCAGAAAGAATAGAATGAAGGTACCCCGCGCCTTTACCGGCAGCGAGGGAGATAGATCTTTTTGACCGCCCACTTTTTTCCAAAGCGATTCTTAATCTTTGACGCCAACCATCGATATTCATAATTTCACCATATAGCGCGTCTTTTTAAAAAAACACGTCCTTTTTATAAAACGGGCTTGCAATATCCTCTAAAAAGGATAAAATTAAGGAAACAAATTTTACTTTTTAGGGGGAATTTTTTTTATTTTTAGATCATAAAAACACTTTAACCACCCTACCGGATATAAAAGACCACCTCCAAAGCTTCTGCCCAAAAGCAAGTACGTTGAGAATGTGTGGTATTCTTTATTCTTTCCATCACCGCAATCTTAAATCGTAAGTTTGCATGCGCTTCAAGCACAGCCAATCATTTATAAGCATCGTAAAGAAGCCTCTAGTCATCATCGAACAGAGCCAAAAGCAACACAAGTTAAATCCTTATTTGAGCTTTTATCATCAATAAAAATGTATAAAAAAGAAGAAAGTAGATTGCAGTATGAAACACGCTAATCAACAAGAAACTCCTCATTATGAATCGTCTAGGCTTCCATATGTTTGTTGGTATCAAAATGACTTTCTAGGAGGTGTACGTGGGATGCGCGCACACGAAATTGGAATCTATACGATTCTTCTCAATGAAATGTATGCCCGTGGCCGACCTTTAGAAATATCGAAAGAACGTTTAGCGCGTCTTTGTGGTTGTGACAAGCGAACTTTTGTTAATGTTTTAGAGATGCTCATCCAAGAGGGTAAGATTTTAAATTTAGCCAATGGATTATGGAACAAGCGTTGCGAAAATGTTTTTCAAGAGCGTGAAAAATTGCTTGAACAAAAATCCTTTGCGGGTCGTTCTTCGGCAAAAAAACGCAAGAAAATCAATGCAGAGATGCAACAACTGCTTAACGAAAGTACAAAAGATGCTGCACAAAACTCAAAAGCTCAAAAGGCAGAAGAAAAGGAAACACCTTACGGTGTTTTAGAAAAGAAAATTTTGTTTGATGAGACAGAACCTTGTTTTTCCTGCGAAGAGAGTTTTGAACAAAGCGATCACCCATCACCCTTATCGGCTCTTGATTCACCTCTCCCTTCTCCTCCACAAGAAGAAACGGAGCAAAAAAACGCCTCCTCTTTAAATGCTCCCCAAGCCGAGTTCACTCCCGCCCCTATCGCGCAAATTGTCACGGGGGAAAAAACAAAATCTGCCACCACTCTTCCCCCCAGCAATCTTCCTGCCTCCGTCCCTCCTTCTTCCAACAAAAAAACCACAACCTCAGTTGCCAAAGGGCATCGTCTTCCTGAGCATTGGCAAGCAGACATCAAGGCGGCAGTTTCAGAAGGCTTGAGTGAGAGCCAAGCCCATTGGCAAGAAAAGAAGTTTCGCGACTATTGGCAAGCCAAGGGCGGCAAAGAAGCACTCAAAGTAGACTGGCAAGCCACATGGCGCAACTGGTTTCGCCGTGAGATCGAACGGCAAGAACAGCAAAAACAGGGAGGCTCCTCATCTTTTACCTCTGAGAACAACGACACGCTTTACCGCAGTTTGATCAACTATAGCGACAATTTTTGACATCACACAAACAACGTATTTTTCAAGCACGCGTGGGAATAAAAATGTTTCAAAACCACAACAGCATCGGACAAAATAACACAGAACAAAACAAAGGGCGGCAAAACAACAATGAAATAAGCTCTTCACACAGCAAAACGAGACAACATCGACCATTTTGCTCTCATCACAAAAGCATTTTCCCCACGCAAGGACCCCCACAGGCACCCCCCAATACACACCCCAACAGGACTCCAGCATGCACCACCCCCTCACAGGCATATCCACCCCACCCTTCTTGCACCCCCTTCCTCTTTTCCACCTTCCTCCTTTTCCCAAGGCGCCACTTCCCATGCTCTTGGCAAACAGACATCAACAGAGCCATTTCAGAAGGTTTGAGTGAGAGCAAGCCCTTTAGCAAGAAAAGAGCGGCAAAGAAGCTCTCAAAGTAGACTGGCAAGCCCCATAGCACTACGGGACTTTACGATCAGATCAAACGGTGAGAACAGCAAAAACAGAATCCTCACCTCCCACATCTTGAGAAAAACGACAATAATATCACGAATGACCATGAGCACAATTTTTGAAATCAAACAAAAACTTATCTCACAAGCAGATAGAATAGCAGAAATGCTTCTTCCCCAAGGGCACAAACGAGGCAACAATTGGATTGTAGGCAACACACGTGGTGAAGCTGGTCAAAGTTTATCGATTTGCTTAAGTGGTAGTAAAGCAGGACTTTGGTATGATTTTGCAGAAGGCACTGGAGGAGATCTTTTAGACCTTTGGTGTGAAGTCAAAGGCATTAGCCTTTCTCAAGCCTTAGAAGAAGCACGCGCGACTCTCAATCTGACACGCCCCAAACCCTTTATGGCGCCCCATCGTTCCTATCGCCGTCCACCGATTCCTACAGGGCAGAGCCCGCAGAATCTTGTAAAAAACTATCTCCATGAAGAACGCCGCATTCCTCTAGAGATTATAAAGCGTTACCGCATAGGAGAAAATGGCGAAAAAATCATTTTCCCCTTTTATAAACCCGACGGCACCCTTGCTTTAGTCAAAGAACGGCTTGCGCAAACGGGAGCAAAAACAAAACCAACAGCCTCCCAATGTGAACCGATTTTATTTGGTTGGCAAGCCCTTTACCCCACAAACCACGCCTCCACGCACACATCCCAGCAGGCATCCCAACACACCACCTCAACCAACCCCACCTCCACACAGGCATCCCAAAACACCCCCTCAACCAACCCCGCCTCCACACAGGCATCCCCGCACACATCCCAACAGGTAACCCAACACGCACCTCAGCAAGTATTCCAACACACACCCCAGCAGGCACCCTCAACCAACCCCGCCTCTACACAGACATCCCAAAACACCACCTCAACCAACCACCCCTCCACGCACACCCCCCAGCAAGCACCCTCAACCAACCTCACCTCTACACAGGCATCCCAAAACATCGCCACAACCAACCTCACCTCCACACAGGCATCCCAAAACACCCCCTCAACCAACCCCGCCTCTACACAGGCATCCCAAAACACCCCCTCAACCAACCCCGCCTCTACACAGGCATCCCAAAACATCGCCACAACCAACCCCGCCTCTACACAGGTATCCCAAAACACCCCCTCAACCAACCTCACCTCCACACAGGCATCCCAAAACACCCCCTCAACCAACCCCGCCTCTACACAGGCATCCCAAAACATCGCCACAACCAACCCCGCCTCTACACAGGTATCCCAAAACACCCCCTCAACCAACCTCACCTCCACACAGGCATCCCAAAACACCCCCTCAACCAACCCCGCCTCTACACAGGCATCCCAAAACATCGCCACAACCAACCCCGCCTCTACACAGGTATCCCAAAACACCCCCTCAACCAACCTCACCTCCACACAGGCATCCCAAAACACCCCCTCAACCAACCCCGCCTCTACACAGGTATCCCAAAACACCCCCTCAACCAACCACCCCTCCACACACACACACCAACAGGCACCCACACACACACACCAACAGGCGCCATTTCCCATTCTTTCTTCAACAAACCGTACCATTGTTATCACTGAAGGAGAAATTGATGCACTTTCCTTAGCCGCCTATGGATATCCGGCGGTCTCTGTTCCCTTTGGAGGAGGCAGTGGAGGCAAACACAACTGGATTGAAAATGAATTTGATCATTTAGAATCTTTTGAAACGATTTTTTTAGCCACCGATATGGACAAGCCCGGAGAAGAAGCAGCCCGTGAGATTGCCAGCAGGCTTGGACGCCACCGTTGCTACCGTGTCCGTTTACCCCTTAAAGATGCCAATGACTGTTTAACCGCAGGGATCGATAAAGCCACCATAAAAGCCGCCTTTTCCTCAGCACAAAGCTTTGCCCCAGAAGGTTTACGGCGCGCCTCAGACTATAAAGATCAAGTGATTGGGCTTTTTTGGCCAGAGCCTGAAAAACATCTTGGTTATACGGTTCCCTATCCTAAACTGAAGGACAAATTGCATTTCCGCCCAGCAGAATTAACGCTCTGGAGTGGTGCGAGTGGTGCAGGTAAAAGCCAATTATTATCAGACTGTATTCCCCATTGGATTGCACAAAAGAGTCGCCTTTGCTTAGCGTCTCTAGAAATGAAAGGAGAACAATCACTTCGCCGTTTAACCAAACAAACGGGCGGCTTAGAACAGCCTACAAAAGAGACAATTGAACGGATTCTTCATTTTTTAGACGAAGGGCTTATTCTTTATGAGCATGTTGGCAAATCAAGCGTTGACACCTTGCTTGATGTCTTTGACTATTGTCGTGCACGCTATGGCTGCGATCAATTTATCATCGACAGTCTCATGCGGCTTGGCATTGCCTCTGATGATTATGCAAGACAAGAACAAGCCGTTTATAAAATGGTTGATTGGGCTGTTTTAAACAGTGTACATATTCACCTTGTCGCCCATGCCCGCAAAGGCGGTCTGGATAAAGATATCCCCAGCACAGAAGACATTAAAGGCGCCTCAGAAATTGGTGCTAATGCCTTTAACATTATCACCATTTGGCGCAATCGACCGTTAGAAGACAAAATCTTTGCCGCTTCTCTCGCACAAGAAAAAGCAGATTTAGCAAAACGCCCTGGCGTCATTATGAATATTGCCAAACAACGTTCTGGTGATTTTGAAGGCAAAATAGGGCTTTGGTTTGATCCCCAAACCTACCGCTATCGCTGTTCTTTTGAACAATCATTCCCTCGACGTTATCTGTAATACCCCATAAACCCCACTCTCTTTAAAAACGCCTCCGCCTTCAAACGCGCACGCCTTGCTCCGACAGAAACAACAGGAAGGATCAATCCACAAATGATGAAAAACACCCAATCCTTCGCAAACCAAAGCCTGCTCAACCCTAGATTCTCTGCTCCCAAACGCAAACAAAAAAAGAACGCTCCAACAACGGCGCAAAACACCACCCCCTTCAATAACCACAAACAACGCGTCACCACCCCATCTCGCCGCCCCCTCATATGCAAAATTAAGAACCACTCCAACAGTGCAGCAAACACGATCCCCATCAAGGACAGGAGTCCCCATGGTATGTCCATACTCTCCATCCCCCAAAGAGCTAAAAAAAGAACGACTCCTAAAATGCAATAAAACAGCACTTCCTTCAAAAAGAGGGAAACACCAAAAATACAATAAAACGCCGCCCGCCACCACGGAATATCGAAGCGCTTGGAAACTTTATAAGTACCAATAACGACAACAATAAAAAGGTAGGAAAACACCAATAACAGCAAAAAAAACAAATCGTTCGACATCACATACCCCTCACAGCAAGCCCATTAAAGATCACACCCATAAGACAAAAAAACACCCCCTACTTTAAGAACCAAGCCCATAGAACACGCGCACGCCTTACACCCTGATAAATCAAAGGAAAAAGAAATCCAACAATAAAGGAAAACATCCCATCATTCGAGAACCAAAGCCAGCTCAACCCTAGATTCTCTGCTCCCAGACGGGTAAAAAAAAGGATTAGTGCCAAAATGCAGCAAAACAGCACAAAATTCAAAGCACGCAACAACCTCTGTAACACCGTATCACCTTGCTCGCGTATAAAGAACCCCAAGAGCACTTTCAACAATACAGTCAAGAGCAATCCCTTTAAGAATACCGCCCTTATGCTATCCATATCCCTGACGCCCACAGCAGCAAACCACAGGATAAAGCCCATCATGCAACAAAACATGACCGCCTTCAAGAACACTTGCCAAGCAACAGGCATACTCTTGACATCCAGATGCACCAAACCAAGAACAGTTGCAAAAATGCAAGAAAACACCGCCCCCTTCAAGAGCAGCTCCCCGTCAACAGCGCGCCTGCCCACGCCCATATAAATAAAACCAAGGTAGGTGGCAAGGGCGCCATAAAGCACCACCCATCTCCAAAACATCCACCCTGTAACAGAGCGACGCTTTGCTCCCTTATAAATAAAAATCAAGGCTAGAGCAAAAAAGCAGAAAAACCAAGGCAACAGCCAAAACATCACATCGTTCGACATCAAATACCCCTCACAGAAAGAACATCAAAGATCACGCCCATAGGAAAGAGAAATGCTCATTCTTTTTAAGCCCCCCAACAGTACACGCACTCACCTTATACCTTCATAAGCAAAAAAAGGAACAAGTCCAATAGTGCCCAGAAACACCCCATTGTTCAAGAACCAATGCGTGCTCCAGCCCATATGCTTTACTCCCACATGTGCCAATCCAACAACAGCTCCAACAACGCCACCAAACGCCAGCCCCTTCAAAAACATGTCCCGCGCAACCACCATACGCCCCGCTCCTTTATTAAGTAAAAATCAGAGACCATGCCAAAAATGCAGCAAAAGATCAATCCTTTTCAAAGAATGAAAGCCTAAACCCAAGACGCTTTGCCCCTAGACAAATAAGCCCAAGGACAAGACCAAAGACAATGCCAAAAAGAATGTAAAAAACCCACTTGTTTGAAAACCACACCTGAGCCAAACCAAAATGCTCAGCTTTCGCATAAACAAACTTAGAGGTCACGCCAACAAAGAATGCAAGCACCCCACCCTTAAAAAAGTCCTTCCTTGTAAACCCGAAAAACCTTATTCCCACATAAATAGAAACAAAGGCGAGAGCCAAAGGGCAGAAAAACCACAACCACTGCCAAAACATCACATCGTTCGACATCAAATACCCCTCTCAGAAAGAACATCAAAGATCACGCCCGTGGAGAAGAGAAATGCTCATTCTTTTTAAGCCCCCCAACAGTACACGCATACACCGTATCCCCTCCAGAGCAAAAAAAGGAACAAGTCCAATAGTGCCCGTAAACACCCCATTGTTAAAGATCACAAACCAGCGAACCCCCATATGCTTGGCTCCGTTATACGCCAATCCAACAACAGCTCCAACAACGCAGCAAAACACCAGAAACCTCAAAAAAGACACCCCACGCGATATCCCCTTACCCCGCATCCTCATAAGCAAAACCAAGGACAGGTCCAGCAATGCAACAAACACCGCTCCTATCACTAAAAATTCCCACGATATATTAAAACGCTTCACTCCCTTATAAGCAAAGCCAAGAACCACTACAGCAATGGCGCAAAACACCACAGCCTTGAAAAACACGCCCCACGATACAGTCCTACTGTTTGCTCCCACCAAAATAAAACAAAAGGTCGCTCCAGCAATGCAAGAAATCTCCACCCCCTGCCAAAACACCTCCCACGCCATAACCGGTCGCCCCGCATCCTCATAAGCAAAACCAAGGACCAAGCCAATAACGCAGAAAAACGCCAGCCCCTTCAAAAACATGTCCCGCGCAACCACCATACGCCCCGCTCCTTTATTAAGTAAAAATCAGAGACCATGCCAAAAATGCAGCAAAAGATCAATCCTTTTCAAAGAATGAAAGCCTAAACCCCAAACGCCTTGCCCCACGATAAATAAGACCAAGGACAAGACCAAAGACAACGCCAAAAAGAATGTTAAACACCCACCTGTTTGAGAACCACACCCAAGTCAAACCAAAGTGCTCAGCTTGCTTATAAATAAAATCAATGACAGCAGCCAAAATGAAGCTCAACAACACCATCTTGAGGAACAAACCCTTCGTTACACCACGCCGCTGCATTACTTCATAACCCAACATAAGGAAAATACCGGGAATGCCATAAAACGCCACAGCCCGTAAAAATACGCCCCACGTCATCCCCAACGCCTTCATTTCCACATAAACAGCCACAGAGACATAGGCCACAATACAGCTAAACACCAATCCCTTCAGAGACAAAAGCCCGCGCAACATCATGCCACTCCCCATCAAGCCATTCAAGGAAAATCCACCATGCGACAAAACACCCCTCTTTTTAAGAGCCAAATCCATGGGGCTCCCACACACAAGCGCAACAGTCCAAGTCACCCCCAAGAGCGCATACCCAAACGGCACACTCCAACACATGTCTTCCTCTCATCCCCCTCTTTTGCCTAGAGCAAGCAACATTTTTTAAAAACGAGAAGCAAAATTAAAATTTTTAAGGAGATGCTATGACCCATAAGCAGAAAAAAAATACGCAAACCTGCCCGCTTGATCATCAAAATCAAGGAAAGCACGTTGGTCATTTAAAGACGCAAGAAATCCCTGTTGAAACAAGTAATCCTTATTTTAAACCCAATCATCGAGAAAGTTCCAGCAATCCGCGCACCATCAATGCCATTGCCAATGCACAAAGCCATCCCATTGCCCTTTTATATGCGAAAGGACATCTCAGCAAAGCCCAATATAAAGCAGCAGAACGTTTTTATTTTTACTGGCGTCAAAGCCAAGCCGATCTCCACATGAGCCTTGACTACACCCGTGAAAAGGTTTCCTGTAGCCAAGGGTACACACACCCTATTGAACGTCAAATAGAAGCCTCCAATCATTTAAGAACCATCAAAGTTCAACTGGGTATTCTTGGCTATTCACTGCTTGAACGCGTTATCGGCTATGGACAAGCGATAAAAGAATTAAGTTCTTCAAAACGCAAACAAAACTCTCTTGCCGATCATTTACGAGATTGTTTAGACTTGCTCGCATTTCATTGGGGATATGCAAACCATAAACATTTTGAATAATCCCCCTCCTCGCCATTTTAAGCGGCCTCCCATGTTGCCCCCGCCCCCTCTAAAGCCCTTCCCACACACACGGGCTCAAGCATTGAGCAGCTCTCGCCCCCATTTCCATTACCTTGCCCCCCACCCAAAAGGACAATACTTCACCCCCCACACACATACTTAAGATACACCCTACACTCTTAAAAACAAAAAGCCTTCCCCCATATCAATCCTATAATCATGGGGGCTCTTAATTCGTTTTTGATTGAAGAATATTCTCAAGATGCTTGCATGCATCATAATATTTTTTAAATATAGCTTAATTAATATCGAGTCTTAAAACAAATATTCAATTGAAAAAAGTATTATGTTTTAATGCAAAATGACAAAATTTTTTGTAAAAAGTATTTTTTATATTGCTATTTTTTCAATTCTCTGCTAACTATAATGTGGTAGGTTCTTTAAGTATGATTTTTTTGTATTTAGTACGGCCTTTTAAATTTATTCTTTTTTGACACGTCCTGCGAGTCAATGTTAAAATTCTCCTACTTTTTGGTCCTCTGATTGCGACGGAGGACTTTTTTTTATGACTGTACTTTTTTATAACTGTATTGTCTTCAATCACTTCCTTATGAGCTTTGTGATATTCCTCCATAAGGTCTACCCGCAAAATAGATCATTCTTTTGTCAAATTGACTTACGTTCCATTCTCAAAGAACAAAGATTCTTAACTCAATCTGATTTACAAACAGCTTGGATACACTTCCCTCTTGGTTTTCCATTCCCTCTTGGCTTCCATTCAGGATTTTCCGCTAAACTCAAGGCGCAACAGAAGCTTGCTCTGTCTCAAAAATTCACCACGCCCTTAAAAAAACACTTAAAACATATCCAAGGAAGCTTGCTTCATATCACCAAACCTCACATGACAGTGTTTTACGGCATAACAGTTTACGGCATAACAGAATGACTTAACTATTGGATAACTTTCTTTATCGCCCCCCCAACAGGTTGATGTATCACGACAACATATTGATTTATAATCATCATATCCCGTTATCCATATAAAATTAAGAGACGCTGATATCATAGGGATTCTCTCATTTTAAATTTATTTCATGTTGCATCAATCAACACCTTGTCTTTTCCACATTACAAACATGAGAGACATATGAAATAACGCACTTCAAAGATTTCAAAGATAAAGAATCAAAATGCCTCTTATGAACACGCTCAAGAGCCAAAGGCTGTCATCATATGAGGCGCGAATAGTATGATAATGTGCTGGCTTTTCCTTATGAGAATTTAAAGAAAGGCTTATCCACTTCACAAGAGATTTCTCCATTATCAGATTTACCAATATCCCCAATCACCAATATAATTGTGATGATAAGATAACATAATGTTTTTAAACAAGTAGGTAAGTGTGCAACACAAATATATTCCATTTAGAACATTCTGTTTTATGTGAGTCGCGTAAACTCCCATTAAAAACAAAATCCCTATGAGAAAAAATCTAAAGCGTGAAGATAAAAACATGAGACAAGTGTGATTCCATTCAGATATTGCTCTTTAACCGTCAAACCGAATAAAAATAGATCCGGAAAATATGTTAATCTTCCTACCTTAAGAGATAAACTAAGAATATAGACAACATCTCTCCTAACATTCCCCTTTTTCTAGCATCGCTTAAGAAGCAAAAGTTATACAACTTATTTTGTCATATTATAAAGCACTGTTTTTTAAGGCGGTATTGAAGCAGTTAAAACAATTGAAGTGTTTAGCCAACGCCATCGCCATTAGCAAAGCTAAAAAAACAAACTGTTGAAAAGCCGTGCATATCTTGTGTAAACACAAAAAAAACAAGAAAAAGGCACAAAAATATCTCAATTTTTATAAAAATAATCAGCGTCTTTTACGATTGTATTGACGAACAACCCTTATCACATAATCATCTTAAATATTGAGAATAAAGAATGAATAGCCCTCGCAAATACAGCAACCTATCAATATAAAATATAAAAACAAATCTTTTGGTTATCTCTGTTTCTTATGGAATATGCCTTTCCCTATGGATGCACTTCAGCCTCCAAAGAGTGCATTCAATCCATGGAAAGGATGCACTCCGCGCCTTAAAAAGAGTGCATCCTTCCCCTCAACGGATACCGCCGAACCCTCATAAGGCAGTATCCAATCTATAAGAGGATGCACTCTAGCCTTCAAAAGAGTGCATCCTTCCCCTCAACGGATACCGCCAAACCCTCAAATAAAGCAGTATCCAATCCATAAGAGGATGCACCCTAGCCCTCAAAAGAGTGCATCCTTCCCCTCAACGGAAACTGCCAAACCCTCATAAGGCAGTATCCAATCCATAAGAGGATGCACTCTAGCCCTCAAAAAGAGTGCATCCTTCCCCTCAACGGAAACTGCCAAACCCTCATAAGGCAGTATCCAATCCATAAGAGGATGCACTCTAGCCCTCAAAAAGAGTGCATCCTTCCCCTCAACGGAAACTGCCAAACCCTCAATAAGGCAGTATCCAATCCATAAGAGGATGCACTCCGCGCCTTCAAAAGAGTGCATCCTTCCCCTCAACGGAAACTGCCAAACCCTCATAAGGCAGTATCCAATCTATAAGAGGATGCACTCCGCGCCTTAAAAAGAGTGCATCCTTCCCCTCAACGGAAACTGCCGAACCCTCAATAAAGGCAGTATCCAATCCATGGAAAAGATGCACTCCGCCTTCAAAAGAGTGAATCCTTCCCTTCAAGGGTTTTACTCAATTTTCATCGCATCTCATTTTTATGAACCCTCATTTTTATGAATCCTTGGTCAAAGGCACAAAAAGAAATTTTCTAGCAACTATTGTATCACCCACCTTATGGGATTCCACTTACCTACAGAGCTTTCAAACTTTTTTACGCCTTCATAAAATCGAATCTGAAAGAATTCATTAAGGCAATTAAGAGTAAATTTTGTCAAAATATAGACAAAGTTTATTCTTTTTTGTGATTGTTGTATTTTTACTATAGTTATTTAAATCGAATTTATATATGATACGTATCGATATTTATTTATCGAAATAAATATAGGAGAAAAACTATGAATATCAGATATTTTTTCATAGCTGGGGCTATTACAAGTGGTTTAGCTCTCGCGATTCAAAAATCTGATCGTATAGTCAATAAACAACCCTCTCCTATTGTTGCTCCTTATACTATTGAGAAAACAAATTTACAGTTTGTTAAACAAGTAAGGGACACATCGGATACATTGAATATACTGAGAGTCAGTAATAGAAGCGCATCAGAACAAGCATCAATCAACGATATATACGATAAAGCAGAAAATTTATTGAATGCAATAGCTGGTTTTTTAGGATCACTTATTATATATTTCGTACAACTTGTTGCTACTAGAATATAAGATACAAAAAGTTCTTAAAGTAAGGTTATATACATTTTGTATATATTGTAAAATTTAAATAAAAAGGCCCTTTATAAAATGGGGCCTTTTTTAGTTTAATTTTTCCTTTGTTTTAGTTTAGTTTTTATTGTGTTTTTATTTTTATTGGCCAAATATCATCGCCTTCAAAAATGCCATTTTTACTTGTCTTACATCTCAAATGACAAAGGCTCTAACTCCCTAGCTTCGCTCCCATAGCGCTTTCGTTAATAAGGGTCCGCAATCTTCTTGTTCTTCCCAAAAATTCTTCTGTTTTCAAGAAAATGACCAAGCATCTCCTCTGTCATCGGATTGGCTTACAGATCTCCATGAAGCAGACTGAAAAACACAAAAACACCATAACTTTTTATATCAATATCACCATACTGAAACACTGTTGAAGCTTAACAAGCGCTGCTTCATTGGCAAGGACTTCTTAAAAAGACAAAAAATACCTCAAAGGCAAAAGAGCTTAACACTGCTCAAAAATGCCATTTTTTGCCTTCCTCTCACCTCAAATGACAAAGGCTCTACCCCCTAGCTTCCCTCCCATAGCACTTTAGTCAATAGAGCTTCCCCATAGCGCTTTAGTCAATGGAGCTTCCCCTCATACCGCTTAAATAAGGCGCTTGAATAAGCAATGATTTATGAGCATTTTCTAACAAAACAACAGAACAGTCTTAAAGAAGAGAGTAGAATTTATAATTGATTTTTCTCCCCTATTCTTGAGGATCAAGCCATTTCCAGTCTATTTTTTAAAATCTTGGCTATTATTCTTGATTTTTTGAGCCCTTTATTTGGCTCTGGTAAGAAAGATGTGAAAGCGTCTCAATCATGGCGCTTTCACATCTTTTAAATAAGAGTGCTTTCCTTCAACAGGAAAGTACAACACTAATCAATTTTTATATCCATAAATGCAGGTTCACCATCTTTAATATAAGTAATATCAGGAGCATGTTTTACCCCCTCTGCTTCAAACACGAATTGTTCATCACTCACATCAAATCCTTGTTCCCTTAATTCTTGTTTTTTCTCCTCGACTAATTTTTTATGCAAAGCGCGTTTTTGATTACACGTATTAGGGGATCTCACTCTGAAAAGCTGATAGTCCATGGCTATGGACCACTTCTCAGCAACCCGTTCCAGTAGATCGTAACTGAACTTTCCTTCCCTTTTCACTTCTTGAGCAATCACCATCGCGCGTTCCAAATGGACTTTTTCAATGGTTTCATCAAAGCCAAGCTTCTCCCCTGCCGTAAAACTTTCGTCATAAGAAGCTAAAGTCTCAACATCGCCCAGCAAGGCAAGAGCAGCAAGATGCAGCAAAGCATAAGGTGCGAACTCTACGTCTCCATCCGTTGCCCATGATAAAGAATCTTTTTCCCAAGGGGGAATACCATATTGAGAGCGAAACATTTCATGCAAAGAATCATCTTCCATTGTCCATTTTAAAGTTTTATCGAGTGCTTTCTTTAAACGCTGGGCGCTCACTTTTTCTTCAAAAATTTCCAATCCATTGGGTACAAAATTCATAAATACCGTTGGCACAACCCCAGAATTATGAGGATTAATCGTCTGACAAGCCGCCGCAAAAATACCGCTCATAATTAAAAGTCCGCGATCAAAAGGCGAAAATTCTTCCACTCGTTTCTCGTTATAGAGAAACTGCACTTCACGATCTGGTAAAAAGAGGGTTGCCAAATAATCTCCCTTTCCCTCGATTTCCACCGACCATCCCAAGCTTTTTAAAAGCCCTGTTGCACTTTCTATCGTGAGAATTTCATCATCATCATAATCGGCAGAGAACTCTTTTTCCTTTAGTTGCAAACGCCTCTCCTGCACCACGGCTTCATCTTTCCAAAACTGCTGCGTTGCAAGATCATTTTCTTTAAGCACTCTTTCCAGCTCGCCTTTCACTTGGAAATTCATTTTCATCCGTTTAAAGACAGAGGTATAAAGAGCTAAAACAAGCATGATAATGATCATGCAAATAACAATCATCACCCAAAACAGGGGATCTAATAGAAATACGGCTATAGGATCACTGTTCATTTTTCCCCTCTCAGTCTTTACAAAGCCCGTGCGACAGAGAGCTTATGTGCTCTCCTACAGAGATTGCTTCTTCTAGTTTCTGAATATTTTTGTACAACTCACCCGTCACTTTGGTGCGAAGCCGTAACATAACCGGAATAAAAATAATGACACAGACCGTTATGGCGACCGTCGTTTTAAAGAGAACGGCATGCACAACATATTGCCACCCTGTCAGCTGCCAATTTAATACACCTGGTATTTCTAGAACCATTCTCCAGATGATAATGAGAACCGCAATAGCAAAGATAATTTTATAATCCTTTGCTGAGAGCAACACGTGCTGGAGCGAAAAAGAATGCGCTCCTTTATGCGTTTCTTGCTCTGATGCCCAATTTTGCTCCTTCATGTATTCCCCTCTCACTCTTTGAAAAGACCCCGTGTGACAGAGAGCTTATTTGCTATCACACAGAGATTGCCTCTTCTCGTTTCTGGATCTTTTTTTCCAATTTACGCATTATGATGATGCAAAACCCAAATACCACCGGAATAAAGAAAAGTACACAGGCCGTTATGGCTTACGTCATAATAATAAAAATTATAATATTCTTGCTACCTTGCCCCCCTCTTACCTTCCTCACATCTCAAATAGTGAAGATTTTCAAACCACACCAATCTATAAACAATAGTCACAATTCAGCTTTTTCTTTCTAAAAATTCTCCTATTTTCAAGAAAATGACCCTGCAACCCCACTTCAATAGGATTCATTTCAAAGCTTGAATGAACAAGGCTCCTAAAAATACGAAAACAACCCATATACCGCGTGCCCCTACAAGCAAAACCGTTCCTTCCTCACGTCTCAAACGATAAAGTAAGTCCCAAGCACTCACTCTAGGCTCTAAACCACACGGGCTCTTATTCCCTTTAATCAATACTAATCCATAATCGGCTTTTCTTCCACTCAATGCCATCCTCAACACCACCATTTAGAGCAATGTTTACGGACAACCCATAAAGAGCACCAAACCATCTCAGAGGCAAAATGGTATAGAGAGCAATCCCTATAAAGGTTGAATCTCTCATAATTTCTTCATTATTTTTCCCCTCTCATGACTTCTCAAACGCTATATCCTGTTCTTGCAAGACGTTTTTCAGTTCTTTTCTTAAACAGCAATACACTTTCACCTGCTTAAAGACACCATAATAAAGTTGTAAAATCCCCACGGGAATAGCAGCAAACCACAGTGTCACACACATAAGCACGAGAACAAATATCATGACAAGAATATCACCCCTTTTTTCTCTATCGCCTTTTTTATACCGATCCTTTTGATCGGTTATTTTACCCCGTTGCTGATCTATTTCTTTCAATTTCCGAATATTTTTTACCAACAAACGCCACAATATGATGCAGAGTATCAACATAACTGGGAACAAGACCCAAACACACACTGTAATAACTTGCCAAAACGCACACAGAGAGAGAAAAAGAGGTGTATCCTGCCACCCTGTCAAGTTCTCTTGGCTACCCAAGGATGGAAGGAAAAAAATCCTGTTGCACAACTCAATAATGAGTGAGAGGAAATAAATGACAACATGCTCTTGCACAGAAAAATACTCTTTCCCAAAAAAAGAGCACAGTCCATTACAAAATGCTGAATTTTTCCCCTTCATTGCTCTTCCTTTTTTTTATGAAAAATGCATTTCTTTATCTCATGCCCGCTCTTTTAAGAACCACGAAAAGTACAATGCATCGCGCTTCCCTTATTTTCAACAAACAGCCCTGATTTTCTAAAAGCGTGGTTGCTCTTCCAAATGATTAAGAACATCTTCCTCATTACAAACGAAAATAGGCTAACCTCTTTGCCTGTTGATTTTCCAACCATCCCCTCTTCATGTGTCACGAGCTTCCAAATATTACCTCTTATCCCTCACGATAGCTACACAAGCGCCTTGTCACTCTCTTTTCTTATGCGTTTTAATACCCGTTTCACTCTACAATACGTTCTCACGCGCTTGAAAACAAAATAATAAAATTCTAAAATGAGCATGACAACACCCGCAGGAAAAAAGACGTTTAGCAGAAATATCAACCAAAAGTATACGATAAAAAAACTGCTTATTCTTTCTCTATTGTTTTTTACTGGATTATTTTGTTGATCGGTTGTGTGCCCCCGTTGCTGGATAGCCTCTTCTAACTGCTGAATCTTTTTTTTCAACAAATACGTTAAGATGAGATAAAGCACCAATAAAATAGGCATCAAGGCAACAACACACACCATGATGACTTCACGCAGCACAAAAAACGCCAAAAGAGTGCTATCCTGTGATACACTCAACGGCCACTTGGATTCTAATGGGATCAAAAGAGCTTTATAACCTATCCCAATAAGGATAGAAATAAGACAAATAATCATATGATCTTTATAAGAACAAAATGATTTTCCAAAAACAAGAGAGCACCGTTTGTTATAAAATGTGGAATTTTCCCCCTTCATTTGCTCTTCCTTTTTATGCAACTGTTTGTCCCTAACTTTTATAAGGACACGCATAATCTCTCAAGCACAATTGCATCCATTGTCGTCAAACAGAATACCCCAGAGAACACTCGTATTGCATATTTATGTTGCCAATAGTTTTGCCAATTCACGTGCTTGTTTAAAAAAACATCTCTCAACACTTGTAAACCAACACGCATCACCCCCATTTCATGAACAGCCCTCATGAAGGGATAACAATAGCGCCCTCATGAATATATCCCCCTTACTATAAAATCTATCACCACCATTATTTCAATAAAAAGTGTAATCCGGCGCCATGGCTCCCCCTGCTTGCCTCTACGATAGCCTTACCCTCCCCTTGCGACAAGCCATACTCGTTCCTCAACACGGACAACCCCCATTAAGCCTAAGGCTCCTACAACAAACCCACCCCTGCCCCAAAAACAGGCATATCTAGCTTCTACGATAGTCTTTATCCCTTGAAAAGACAGAAGCATTTTTATTCTTTTCTCAATTGTTTTCCGCCCACTTAAGACATAAAAAAAGGAACTTCCATTGATTTGCAAATGATCGCGCAATAAGAACATTTGAAATGAGAAAATCTTACAACTTTCTTATTTCAATTAAAAAGGCTCAATGATCATTATAAATCAAAATATGACGATACATTCCATTTTTCATTAGAGTTCTTGCAAACCAATAGCTTAGAATATATTCATAAAAGCGCTTCTGAAACAGTGAAACAGAAGCTACTTTTGAGATCAAGCGTTTTAATATTAATGAAAGCACTAACATTCTCTTCAAGTTTGAAGTGTTGTTTTGTCAACAATCTTGTTAGCATGGATTGATTCTATAACTATGCGGTATCATCACAACTGCTCTTTATGGACAGCATAATGGTACGCGCCATTTTACTCACAATTCTTTATAAGCCTTGCGTTATAGGCTTGTGGGGAAAAGATAAAGGAGAATCCTGTTGAATATAGCAATTATTTTGGGGTCTGTGCGTCAACCTTCCTTAACAAGAACTTTAGCCAATTATTTAGCCGATTGCCTCATAAAGCGGGATGCATCACTTCAGTGGGTTGATTTGCGTGAACAGCCCTTGCCGATGACAGATCCAGATTATCATCAGCAGGTTGAGGCTAATCCAAGTGCTGCGGTTCGTAAGTTTGTAAAAACCATTGCAGCGGCTGATGGCGTTATTCTAGCAAGCCCCGTTTATCAAGGGTCTTATTCAGGTGTTTTAAAAAATGCTCTTGATAATTTGGGCTATAATGCCTTTTTAAATAAACCTGTTGGGCTTATCTCTCATGGAAGTACCACTAAAAAATGCGCACAACCGTGTGAGCATTTATTGCCGGTAGTGCGCACACTTTATGGTTATGCACTCCAATGTCAAATCGCCTCTTCCACCGAAGATTTTTCCTCAGATGATGAAGGTCGTACTTGGAAAGTTATAAGTGAAGAGATACAAACCCGTTGTGAAAGGCTTGCTGATGAAATGTGCTTATTTTTAAAGCAAAGAGGTGAGATTTAAAGCAAAGAGGGAGGGATCATGAAAAAAAAGGATGCGCACTATCGTTATTTAGTGGTAGGGGGCACAGGGATGCTTGCCCCTTTGTATCAATCACTAGAGCCGCAAGAAGTGATTATTGCTGCACGCTTTCTTTCCCATAAAGTCCAGCTTGAGGCATTGCAAAAACAGCATATGTGTGTGCCATTGGATTATGATTGTGCAGCATCAAAGGCACAATTTTTAGAAGCTGTGAAGCAATGGCATGATCTAAAATATTGCATATTATGGATTCATTCACCTGCCCATGCATTTTCTTGCGCATTAATTGAGCAGTTAGCTCTTTTGCCTAAACCACCATGTATTCTTCATATTCTTGGTTCCAACACGCATGATCATTTGATCCTCGAGTGCGCGCGCAAAAACAAGGTTGATTTTATCCCCATTCAATTAGGACAAAAAACAACCCCCAAAGGTTCACGATGGCTGACCCATCAGGAGATAAGCCAACAGGTACTGGATGCCATAAAAAACCATATGAATAAATAAAACTTATGATCAATACCTCTTGCCATGCAAAGAAGCCGAGCCCCCTCAATCTCTATCCATACCCGAACATCCTCTTGAATAGCCCATACTCTCTACATCATAAGCTTTGTGAACGAACAGTTCCCCTCCTTTACGCCTCTAAACAGCATCCTTATATCAACAGCTTCAGAACCAAACGTTTTTTCCTCCTCACACGGGCTTATCCCCTCCCCACAACCATCACAGCCCTTAAGCAACCACACACACCATTTTACAGTTTCACGTTTTTACGATTTTGCAAATTCACAGAAAACAAGCAAACTGCCGATCAACAGCCCCATTAAAGCCTATACAAGCCTATCACCAGCCTATTACAAACCTACCATCAGCCTATTCATTGCCATCAGCCTTTTTCCCCCAGAGATCAGCGTAAAATGAGAAAAACAATCGATGCCCTGCTCCCAAGTCATGAAGCAATGGCATGATCTAAAACTTATGCCCCCCATGACACGAGCACTACATGCGCTTTTTCAGCGCTGCGTTTAATTGTTTGGTAACCTTGTAATACGAGATCAAACGCTTGATAAAAGAAATATACAGTGCCACAATGGGTATTGTTAAGAAAAAATCAAAAACACCCCCCAGCAGAATAATCAAAATCACCGTCCAAGCTGCCGCCATTTCGTAATGCATTTTATCCCCTTCTCTTTATAAATTGATTGATTGGGTTGCTTCAGTCACTTCTTCCAACTGCTGAATCTTCTTTTTCAATCGATGGGTTAAAATTTCACGAAGGATCACAACAACAGGGATCGTTGCAAAAATACATACCGATAAAAAAACCAGAAAAGCAAGAGAATGGCAAAATATTCAAATCTGCTCTCATCTATCTCATCTATCCCTTTAAAGAAAATCACATAGACATAAGCTTTGAAAAATATAATGATGAAAGAGAGGCATGCGTGGAGGATATAATCTTTGCGTGAAAAAGCGAGCCATTTTTTTAACGAATAGAAACTTATCTGTGTTTCTAGTGCTAAGTTTTGCGGCACTCTCTCTTTTTCTTTTTCGCTTTTTTCAAAGAAACAAAAACGCTGTGGATGTTTTTTCATCAAACGTCTTTGTTTTTTCACTCTGTAATAGAGCCTCAAACGCTTGATTAAAGAATAATAAGGCGCCACAATAATCATATTCACAAAAATGGCAAAAACTGTAACTGCATTTAGAAGAAAATATCCAACCGGCAGAAACAAAATAAAAAACGCGATCTCACCCCTCATGCGTATAACCTCATTGATTAATCTCTTGCTGCTTTGTTTTTTCTTTTAGTTTTTTCAATCTGCGCTCTTTAAAACGATAAATCCCCCACAAAATAGGAAGGGGTGTGAGAAGACAAAACCATATCAACACTGGTAAGAGAAAAATAAGAGAACCAATTCCTTCCCATCTTGTCCATTGCAACGGCTGTACCAGAGATTTTGCACCCGCAGGAACTTCTAAAGCCATCATGATAAGGCATGTATAAAACATGATGAAAAAGCGGTGCCCTATTATTTTACACCGTCCCACCCCTTTACGCATTTCCACTGAAGACACTATAAATTTTCTAAATGAAAAGAAAGACACTTCAAATGTTGCTTTTTTCTCCTGCATTGTTCCCCTCTGCTTTTACGCTTCGCGCTTTTTACGCATTATTTTCAGGTTTAAGCTCTTTTTAATTTATCTAAACTCTTTATTTTTCTCAATAATTCTTTTCATCAATCCTAATTTCTACATCCATATATTCTAACTCCCCATCCTTTATGTAAAGAATATCGGGACGATAGTTTTTTCCATCAACCTCACAAATCGCGTCCTTTTCATAAACAAAATATCCCTGTTGCCTTAATTCTTGTCTTTTTTCCTCGATCAAATTTTCATAAGAATCTCTTCTTCTATTGCACAAATTGGGATCTGTAGCTCTAAAACATTCATAGCTTTCTACCTCCATGGAAAAATCCTTTGCCGCCTGTTGAAGCAAATCGTAACTGGGTTGCTTTGTCTTTTCTACCGCCTGAGCAATCACCATCGCGCGTTCCAGATGCTCTTCTTCGATGCTTGTTTCAAAGCCCAGCTTCTCACCTTCCATAAAGCTTTTGTGATAAGAGTGTAAAGTTTCAACATCGCCCATCAAAGCCAGAGCCGCAAGATAACGCAGGGAATAAGAAGCCAACCGAGGGACCACAGTTTTGTTTTCCCAAGGCAGGATTCTATATTGAGAGTGAAGCATCTTGCCAAGATCAACCTCAGTCATTGCCTTTTCTAAAGTTTTCTCGAGTGCACGACGTAAACATCCAACGCTTACCTTTTCTTCAAAAATTTCCACCCCCTTCACATCAAAACTCAATTCAAGAGCAATCAAGCCTCCAGAATTATAAGGGTCTATCGTTTGGCAAGCCGCCGCATGGATACCAGAAACCACCGCAATTGCACAATCAAATCGCGGATACCCCTTCTCAGCATTATAAAGAAACTGCACTTCACGATCTGGTAAATAATAGGTGGCCAAATGATCTCCTTTTCCTTCAATTTCCACCTTCCACCCCAAACTCTTTAAAAGCGCCGTTGCACTTTCCATCGTTAAGATTTCCTCATCAGAAAGAGAAAACTCTTTTTCCTCAGATAACGGCTTAATCATCGGCGTTGCTCCACTAGACGGCTCAAAAGCGACAGGTTGTTCAAGCACGCGGCTTAATTCTTTTGTCACTTGGCAATACAGTCTCACCCGCTTGAAAGTAGAGTAATACAATGCCCAAATAAACATCACGACCACGGCAGAAAGCAGCGTGAAAAGCGTCAAGCCCACACCCCACGAGAGTACAACAATAATATCCATCATTTTAATATCTATCATTTTCCCTGCCCCTTCATGCGCTGTTTTGTTGAGAAGCGGCTTTTCTCCGCTTCCAGATTGCTTGCTCCAACATATTGATCTTTTCTTTCAACAGAACCGTGAAAATGATACGAACCACAAAGGCAACAGGGATGAACAAAAAAATAAACCATGATATAAGCTCCATAATTAACGAGAGAGCTGCCACGACATCCCCTTCCCACTCCGCCAACTTCCACCCAAGCAACATGGGTACGAAGCGAAGAGCCGTTCTTAAAGCTGCCACAATGAAAGCAATACAAAAGATGACTTTATAATTTTTGCGTGTCAGAAACGCTTCTTCAAGCGCAAAAGACCGTGGTTCTTTATCCAATGGTGAATTTTTTCCATTGCCCCTCATTTTTTATCCCTCATTTGTTTCAATTTCTAAGTCATTTTCATGAACCGAAGCTTTCGTCCTCACAATGAATGAGGGTTCATCAATATCAAGCGTTTGTATCCCTCATCTTTTATAAAGACAATATCAGGGGTGCTTTTTTTTCATCACCTTCAAACATCGCACGAATAGAAACTCTCCTACAACACATAAGAATATATAAAAGACCAGTATTCATTTTCTGCCCTCCCTTCACGCGCTGTTTTGTTGAGAAGCGGTTTTCCTTCGCTGCCAGATTGCTTGCTCCAACTGCTCGATCTTTTTTTTCAACAAACGCGTAAAGATGATACGGACCACAAAGGCAACAGGAATGAGTACAAAAATTAAATCTAATATAGCCTGCACGATGCAAAAGAGAACTGTTATGACATCCCCTTCCCACCCCGCCAACTTCCACTCAAGCCACATTGGTATGAAGAGAGCCGTTCTTAAAGCTGCCACAATGAAAGCAATACAAAAGATGACTTTATAATTTTTGCTTGTCAAAAACGCTTCTTCCAGCGAAAAAGACCGTGGTTCTTCATCCAATGATGCATTTTTTCCATTGCCCCTCATTTTTTTATCCCTCATTTGTTTCAATTTCTAAGCCATTTTCATAAATTGAAGCTTTCGTCCTCACAATGAATGAGGGTTCAATCAATATCAAGCGTTTGTATCCCTCATCTTTTATAAAGACAATATCAGCGGTGCATTTTTTTCCATCACCTTCAAACATTGCACGAAGAGAAGTGCTCCTACAACACATGAGAATATATAAAGACCTGTATTCATTTTCTGCCCGCCCTTCACGCGCGGTTTTGTTGATAATTGTTTTTTCTTCGCTGCCAAATTACTTGATCCAATTTATCGAGCTTTTTTTTCAACAAACGCGTAAAGATGATACGGACCACAAAGGCAACAGGAATGAATACAAAAATTAAATCTAATATAACCTGCACGATGCAAAAGAGAACTGTTATGACATCCCCTTCCCACCCCGCCAACTTCCACTCAAGCCACATGAGTAAGAAGAGAAGAGCCGTTCTTAAAGCTGACACAATGAAAGCAATACAAAAGATGACTTTATAATTTTTGCTTGTCAGAAACGTTTCTTCCAGCGAAAAAGACCGTGGCTCTTCATCCAATGGTGCATTTTTTCCATTGCCCCTCATTTTTACCCCTCATTTGTTTCAATTTCTAAGCCATTTTCATGAACTGAAGCTTTCGTCCTCACAATGGATGAGGGTTCAATCAATATCACGCGCTTGTATCCCTCATTTTTTATAAAGACAATATCAGCGGTGCATTTTTTTCCATCACCTTCAAACATCATGTTTTCATCACTCACAGTGTACCCCCTATTGTCTTAAGGCTTCTCTTTTCTCCTCGATCAAATTTTCATAAAAATATCTTCTTCTATTGCACAAATTTGGGTCTATGGTTCTAAAATTCTAAGTGCTCTTTTTATTTTCAGGAAGATAAGCTGCTTTCCAAAGAAGAAGCAAACGAGTGCAAGAAAATCGTAACGAAGTTGCTTTGTCTTTATGACGATTTGAATCATCTAGCAAAACCGGCCCAAATAGATTTTTTCGATATTTTTTTTCAAAGCCCAAACTTTCATCTTCCATAAAGTTTTTATGAGAAAGCTGCCAAATGTTAACATCAGCCCTCAATACCAAAGCCCCAAGGTAGTGTAGCAAAGAAGAGTCCACTTGAGAGATAGAACAATTTCCTTTTCCCAAGGAAGGGTGTTCTATTGAAAGCCAAGCACGCGGACAAGATCAACCTCATTCATTGCCCTCATCGAAAACTTCCTCAAGTACACAGCATAAATGCCTTACGCTTACCTCTTCCTCAAAAAATTTCCAATCCCTTTGCCTTAAAATCTACCCCTTTGCCTCAATGCCTCGTTGTCAATCTGGCCCCCCCAAAATGATAAAGCCCTAAAATGATAAGGATTAATTATTTGGCAAGCCGCCGCATGGATACCAGCGCCTCTCACAATTCCATAACCAAATTGCACAAAACCTTTTTCATCCAGAGAGAGAAACTGTCCTTCACGGTCTCGTAAATAAATAGATGTCCCTCTTTTCTTTCAATTTTCTCCCTCCACCTCAAGCTTTTTAAAAGCACTGTTACACTTTCTATGGAGCAAAACGTGTGCTTTTGGCTCACCTTCTCTATGCGTCTTGCCTCTCCACCTGCAAAAAATGGGCTTTTCTTCCCCAAACACCAGAATATCTTTTGCTTTAAGTATAGATTTTTCGCTCTCAATATCGCTTGGTAAGACACATTTTTATGCTTGATAAAAAGAAAATAAGTTACAAGATTTTCTCTCTTTAAGAGAACAACAGCAAGTAAAGTCCAAGAGCAGCCCCTCTTCATTTTCCCCCCAGCACTCAAGCAAGAGCCTCAATTTTTCTCAAAAACACGACACAAATATAAAAAGGCATAAAACGAGAAGTGTCCCCCATGCTCCTTAATGAACAAGTCAAAAGCAAGGCTCAACGAAAGCCTCTCTTCACTTTTTCCCCTCGCTCATTTTCCCCTCACTCACATCATATAATATGACGGGAGCTCCTTTCTGCTCAACCTCTTCTTCTAATTGCCGTATCATTTTGTTCAACTGACGGGTCACGATAAAACGCATAATAAAAACAATCGGTAAGAATAAAAAAGTACAGGCAAGCAGCCATGCCAGTGGCTCGAATACGACAAGAGAAACAAAGTCCTGCCCTCTCCATATCTTAACGACAACAGTTATAACTATTGGAGCAGTCGCCATGACCGTAGAAAGATAGAATATTTTTTTATAGTCTTGCCAAACAAGAGAAAGCTGCTTTTTATCAAACATTCTGCTGCTTTTTATTTTGGGGAGTTCTGTTTTAAGGCGATATCGCGTTCATTCAGCACGCATTTCAGTTCCTTTTTCACGCGACAATAAAGCCGCGCACGCTTGATAAACAGGTAATAAATGACAACGATTGGCACCCATATTAAAACATTTAAGAGCGTAAAACACAGGAAAGAAATGGCTATTAATGTTATAAGACTACTCGTCATTTTGTCCCCCTTTCACATTCTGCATACGCATTGCCTGATCGCGTTGTTGTATCGCTTCTTCCAATTGTGGAAGTATTTTGTTCAATTTTCTCGTTAACTTCATGCACATGATCCCAATGATCGGAGAAAAGAGAAGAATCCCTAACCATAGAAGGCCATAAATAATGCGACCTATTGAAAACCGCGGTATTATAAAACTGACCATACTATCCTTCCACCATACCAAATGTACGATAGAGAAAGCAAATTGCAAAACGGTAAAGAGGATAAAAATAAAAAGAATTATTTTACATTCTTTTGAATAAAGAGGCAGAGATTCTTTAAAGTTAAGAAAGCGTATTTTCGCATCAAGGGTCTTATGCGCGAGATTGTGTCTCTTCATTTCTCCCAGATCATTGCGCAATTGTTGTATGGCGTGTTTTTGTTGCGTCGTACTCTTTTTCAAGTCTTGAGCGAATTTAAAAGATAACCTCATATGCTTGATCAACAGGTAAGGAAGCCTGATCATAACCATAAACATTAAAATGGCAATAATGATGCCCCCTAAAAAAGCCAAATGTTGTAGTATTATAATGCTCACTTTTTTCCCCTATCACATTGATGTGGAATTATCATTTTCATTCTCTTCTCAAACAAATGTTTCTAATCTCTTTGCTGTTTTTTTCACGCCATAATGAAGGAGACTATGGAGAATTAAAATAACAGGCAAAGTGATGGCACTACATACCAAAATAAACAAAAACGGCAGCGCTTCAATCAATAACAAAAAAAACAACGGATTATTGTGTGAAACAATCGCATATCGTATAGTAAAAGACGAAAAAAGCACAGCATGTATAAAAAGCGCAACTACAATGAAAGCCATCCAAGAGATTATTTTATAATCTTTTTTTGAGAGAAGCAAAGATTCTTGAAAAGAAAAGGCACGCAACTGTGTTGCAAGAACTGTATTCTGTCCTCTCCATCCTGCCTGATAATGCCTCAAATTCTGCGCTGCACCCTTTTTTAATTTCCTTCGCATCTTACATAACAGTACTGCCCGTTTTATCAAAGAATAATAAATGGACAAGATGATCTTCACGGTAGAAAAGAGTATCATGCTCCACGCAGAATAAATAACGATAACTATCCCTAAGGAGATCAATAATGTAGTTATTAAAAGAGGCATTATAGAAGTGATCACTTTTCCCCCCTATCATATTTTGTTGAGAGATTGGTTGTCTAGCTGTTTCTGCTCTGGTAAGTTTTCCCATTGTAGCATCATTTCCTTCGCATCCCGTTTAAATATGGCGTTAAAAATAGAAAAGAGCGGAAACAACCCAAAAAGAAAGCCAAAAATTATTTGCGGCAAGAGACATAAAAAAGCCCAAACACCATTCCACCCTAAGTTACGAAGAAATTCGATCGCAGGAATCTGTATAAAACTCTGACTCATTTCTTGAAAATCTTCTTGTTTCATTTTTCCCAGTGCTTGGAGCTGTTCCTTGGATATAACGTGAAAAAATTCCAAAGGGCTCATATAGGCAGACGCGGAAAAAAGCACCAACAAGAGGATAGCCAAACAACAAATGATGATATAATCGCCTGTTGAGAGAGCCATCCATTTTTTGAAAGCTTCTGATTGATCCAACACTGGCTGCGATACAAAAGCCTTATCTCCCTTATAGGCAGATTGGTGTTGTGATTTATCTTCGATCATACGGATACTCCCCCACTTCTAAAATTCCCACTCTTCAATATTTGATAGCACGCCACCAGCGCGGTAAATTCGCTTAGCACCCTTCTCAGAGTAATGCAAGCACTATAATCTCCCTTCTAAATATTTTATTCATTGCCCTATACGCGCTGATACATGCGCGCTTACAAGCCAAAACACCCCTTTTCCCAAGGAAGGGTGTTCTATTGAAAGCCAAGCACGCGGACAAGATCAACCTCAGTCCCAAATTAACCTTAGTCATTGCCTCTTCTCAAGCTTTCTCAAGTACACGACGTAATCACTGGACGGCTTACTTCTTCCTCAAAAAATTTCAATCCCTTTGCCTTAAAGCCTCGTTGTCAATCTGGCAAAGCCCTAAAATGATAAGGATTAATCATTTGACACGCCGCCGCATGAATACCAGCGCCTCTCACAATTCCATAATTAAATTGCACAAAATCTTTTTCATCCAGAGAGAGAAACTATCCTTCACGGTCTCGTAAATAAATAACAGTCTCGTAAATAAATAGATGTCCCTCTTTTCTTTCAATTTCCTCCCTCTACCCCAGGCCCTTTAAAAGCATTGTTGCCCTTTCTCTATAGAGTAAAACGTCTTGATCAAGAGGACTGGCAAAATGTGTGATGCTATAGACTTTCTTCTTCACAAGCGTAAAAATGGAAGTGTGCAATAGATTTTATATTATTCAAACTTTATATGGATTTCATTGGGGACTTTATCGTTATACCCTTCATGAGCACCCTTGCAAAATGGGCAAAAGAGAGCCCTAAGACATGGCTCTTTAAAAAGCAACACAAAACAAAATCAAACAAGCAATCGATTATCCAGTATGAAAAACGTGCGACAAACAACCTTAATCCTCATTTGAAAGCTTCTTAATCAAAAAGGCTTCATTTTAAAAATTCTTCATTAAAGATGAAGTATTTCACAGCCCCCACATTGATACAGCCCCTACATTCATCAAGGCATCTCTTATAAAAGCATCTTTTTATAAAGGCATTTGCCACTTATAAAAACAGCTTCTTTCGATAATGCATTCCGTCCTTTAAACGACATCCCCTCGTCTTATGATGAGATCCATTAAAACGGAGATTTTTATACTCTATAAAGGATACTCATAAAGGATACACCAAACAAAATAGCGAGATCATTCACAGTTTATTTTAAGCCGATAAACGATATTTCATTTGAAAATATAGGGCATCTTATGCTATTATAATAGAATGCGGAGGTTTGCTTTTTGCCGCTCTCTGCCACTCAACAGAAGACAACATATCTCTTATAAAGGATAAAAGTATGCTTAACAGCGTGATGTATATCAAATATCTTGGGAAAGCCCCCAACAACAAAAAAATAAGAGAACCTAAATAAAAAGCTTCCAACTTAAGAAAACAATGACCTTTCAAAAGTGGAATTGAAAAATTTTCACAAAGCGCTCGTGAAAAAAGAGACAAATAATCCCATTAGAAAGACGATGACATGCCCTTGAAATCCATTGTTATTTTTTCATTCACATTTGACAAAAATTTTCCTTCAATTTCTCAAGAACAGTTAAGAAATATTTAGAAAGCAAATAATCCGCTATCAATAAAAAATAAGCATGATAGGGGCGGAAAATAAGACTGATAGGGATAAGATAAAAAAGGTAAGAAACCACCTTAAAGATGATTTTTTCGCCCCACACCGTTGCTTTTCTTTGCATTTAAAACGCCTTTAGTATCGTTTGTTTTTTGATCTGCAACGGCTGATATTTCCCAGTATTTGCTCACTCCCCCAGTATTTTCCTCCTTTTAAGTATTTTCCCCCTCTTAAGTATTTGCTCCCCCCAATATTTGCGCCAAGTGCTTTTTACATCACTGTCCCCCATCAACAGACAGTTTCTTTTTCATTCAAATGGTTAAGTTCATGAAAATACGTAAAAAACGCAGTAGATCGAAAATAACAGGAAAGCGAGAGCCCAATAGCTGTATTTCACGTGCCCAAAATTCCAGCGAATCTGCGCTTCAATCTGCGATTGAAATGCGTGCAAAACACTTTGGTTTAAGCTTCGAAGAAGCGAAAAATCCGCTTGTCGGAACCTATATTGGGCGTCTTTGTTTGCTTGGCTATAAAGAGGCTTCATCAGGCATCAGTAAAGAGCAATATGACACGGCGCAACAATACTTGCAAATTAGAAACGACTATTTATGTGCAAAAGGTTTACCAAACGGTTATTATGATGGTTTTACGCACAGCGCATCAGATGAGAAAGCAAAAAAGCAATGGGTCCAAAGAGCAACCGAACACTATGAAGCTATGCAAGAAGCGATTAAAGAAGCACAATATCTACATCGTCAACACAACTTTCATGCGGCATTACACTATCTTGTTATAGAAGATCAACCGCTGCCTAATCTTGTTGGTTCGTTGCGTATTATTCTTGATGCCCTTTATAAACATTTTGACAGTTCTACCCAAAAGAGCCTTGGCTAAAACACCCATCATTTCCTCCCCCTCACAGGATAAAGATTCTCCCCCTCCTTTATAACATGCCTCTTTATAACCAGCGCCTTTGTAAAGGCCCCTTTGGCAAATGACACTTGAGATCCACTGAGCTTGCCCTTTCATAAAATTTCATGGGTTAACAAGCTTAAAGCGCACAACAAACAAGCTTAAAAATATCCACCACGCCCTTAAAAAAATACTTCAACTGTCAAAGAGACTTAACCTTATATCTACCCATACCTCACTTATCCATGCCTCAAAGGACAATATTTCATGGCATATTCACGGCATGGGCAGGATAAATATTGCCCCCTCTTTAAAACAGCAACATTCTCCCCTCTACCCCCCATTGTAACAAATCACCCTCATCATACGCTTCCCCCAATATCGCGACATCCTTAGCTCTTCAGATAATTCATTATCGTCATTTTACATCTTTTCTTGTACAATTCTATATGGCTCTTCTGATCTTATGACGGACAAGAGCTATGGCTTTTATTTCAGCATAATCTGGGTTTCTCATTCAAGATAAATAACGATAAAATATCCACTATAAATAAATAGCTTATCATTAAAACAACCCGTTGATTTTTGACACAATTAAAAGCATCATCCCTTAAACGAAAGAAAAAGCCCCTACCAACAATCTCCTCCCTCATCAACAACTGCACCGATAACCCTCCCCCCCCATCACATCACCACTAATACGACAGCCAGCATAGCCCCAATTCACCCGCACAAATCGCCAACACCTAAAGCTTTGCCCCGCAAACACCATCCAGCCACCGCCTTCCCAATTTCATCAATAAAATACCACGGATTTCAAAACCACAATTCTCCCTTCATCTTGTCCCCTCCTTTCTCAAAGGAGAAAATGTTTTTTGCCACATCAAAAACTTTTCCATTAAAACAAGATATTTTGCTGCATAGCCAATGAATGAGCTTTTTTCTGTAGATTTTTCCCGCGATAAAGGAGGAAAAATAATCGTTTTGCGGTTGACAGAATCTGAAAAATCGTATTTAATGACGGGTGCGGTAAGGGGTTTTCTGTGTCCAGATTTCATCATAAAATTTTCGCATTATTATGGGCTATTATAAGTTATTATAGACTGTTATAAAACAGTGTGTCTTGCGACAATGTTTAAAACTTTACGGTTTGAAGGTATCTTTCGTCTTTTTCTGACTGTTTTCTTTTGCATCACCCAATTTGCATCACCAACAACTCTATAATTTTGAGATTTTCAAAACAAGCCGTATTCACGGGCTCCCAATAGAACGCCCTAATAATCCCCCCATAAAATACCAATATAATACATCACAGCAATGATGAGCAATACACGCATAAAAATATGAAAACGGCATCATTATGCTCTCATCGCCTCACCTTTCAAGATGCAAAGGCTTGTTTTTCAAAACATTGTTTAGCCAAAATTGAAGAAGATAATATCACCTATCGATCATCAACATAGAGGCTAAGATTATGAAGCCACAAGATTCTCCCCCACCTCATTCCTCACAAACACCAGAAGGAGGAAGCGCACCTGAAGGAGCGCATGCAAATGCATCATTAGACACTCTTACTGCACATTTAGAACGGCTTAACATTGAAAAAATAAAAAACACCCCTTTCAACCGTGCCGAGTTAAAAGATATTGTTACTGGTTTAGAACAGCATAATGCCGATGGCAGTTGGATCAAAAATTATTATGATATTTTAGATCTTTACATGATGCCAGCCTTGGTCGATCAAGCAAATCGTAAATATCCAGAGATGAATCTCAAACTTACAAGCCCCCCTGACGGCTTTGCCCTTGCACTCAAAGAAACGCTCGAAAAGGGCATAAAATCTTCTAGGCTGATCGTTAACGCACAAGATAGGGGAATTCATTTTGCGGTTGTCGATCATCAAACCATTGATAATAAAACATCTTTGATCTTTTTTGAACCGACCTCACTGCGTGACACGCTCCCCGCCTTACTTGCATTAAGGACGCGACAATCCATTGAACATCACCAATTGCCTAACATTCATTTTGCCATGGCAGAAATGAATATTCAACGCAGTTCCTCTGAATGTGGGATGTTCAGCTTAAGCCTTGCCAAAAAGCTTTATCTCGAAACTCAAAAGTTGGAAAGACTGCACAAAGATAATATTAAGGGTGTGTTATGTGAACCAGACACGCCTTTACCTGCTGAAAAATTAGATCCATATCTTCCAGCTCGTTTATACAAACACGTGCAAGGCAGAAGACGTCTTAAGGAGTATTTAACAGCCAATCCAGACGCGGCACATGAAAAAGTAAACAAAAAAGGCGAAACCCTAAACGAGAGGTTTGAGAGAAGCTTGGTAGCAACAGAGGGAAAAACTGTTTCTGTTTCACAACACAGAAAAAGAGCCACAGAATACAAATCTCTAATGATATAATAAGCGTTTTGGCCATAGCCATATTCCACATCCACAAAGAATGAAGCTCTGCGGCTTTACGGTAAGATATAAGTTGCTGTTAGCAAATCTTCTTTTGAGGTAAAGATGCAAACAGTAAGCAACGTGATCTCTTAAAAGACAAAAAGATACCTTACCTTTGACTCTGAAAAGCGGGGGATTTTGTCTTTCGTAACAAAAATTTTTTAAAATAAAGATGATTTCATCTCTTTGTTTTTTTTAGATAAAAATCTTTCCTGCAAACATTGTTTAGCCAGAATTGAAGAAGATAATATCACCTATCGATTATCAATATGGAGGCTAATAGTATGAAGCCACAAGATCCTTCCCTCCCTCATTCCTCACAAACACAAGAAGGAACAAGTGCAAATGAATCTTTAGAAGACCTTATTGCACGTTTAATGCAAAGTTCCATCCAAACAGAAGAAGAACATGTTGCACCGAGTTCTGACGAATTAAAAGATATTATTACAGGCTTAGAGAGAGATCTTGTCACCGGCCGTTGGATTAACTCTTATTATGAAAACACAGATATTAGATTGATGCCGGCTCTCGTAGAAAAAGCAAACAGCAAATATCCAGAAATGAATCTCAAATTGGCTCTTACAGCAGAAGAGTTTTCGCACGCACTAAAAGAAGTCGTTGAGAGCGACGCAAAATCTGCCCGATTTATAGTCAATTCGGGAAGCAAAATCCACTTTGCCGTCCTTGATTATAAAAAAGTTGATGACAAAATCTCTTTGATTATGCTTGAACCTACAACCTTTCAGAATATCACGGCTTGCAAACTAGGGATAAAAATAAATCAAACCCTTCAATGTCTTCAACTGCCTCCTTATTCTTTTACCACGGCAGAAATGGATATTCAGCGAAGCTCTTCTGAATGCGGGATGTTCAGCTTAAGCCTTGCCAAAAAGCTTCATCTTGAATCTGATAAATTAGCAAGATTGCACAAAGATAATGTTAAGGGTATATTATGTGAACCCAATTCATCTTTATCTGCTGAAAAGTTAGATTCCTATCTTCCAACCACTTTTTATAAACACACACAAGGAAGAAGACGTCTAGAACACTATTTAAAAGTCCATCCGGAAGCTGAACATGAAACAGTCAACAAAAAAGGCGAAACCCTGAGGGAGAGATTTGAAAAAAACTTAAGAGAAACAGAGGGAAAAACTGTTTCCGTTTCCTCCCACCAAAAAAGGCTCACTGAATACAAATCTTTAACGATGTAAGTGAGGCTTTTTCCATATTCCTATTCATCAAAGAACGAAGAGAGGCTGCTTTACAGCTAAGATTTCTCTAAGCAAATCAGCTTTTGCGCTCATAAAACAAAAATAGCCAACAACTTTCCTCTTAAAGAAAAAACACCATTGTCCTATAAAAACCAGCCCCTCTTAAAATTGTATCAAAATTCTACAGCTCTTGTTAGCCTAAAGCTCTGTGTAACAATGAGACTATTTGGATAAGCAAAACGTTTGATACATAAAATATTTAATGCTTTCGTCTTCAGTAAAAGCATATGTCTTGTTTTTCTGAGAGTATCCACTTCGTATCTCAAGCCCCCCACATCAATACCATACGACGAACACAACCGCAATAGATCACGCTTATCGTGCATCAACCCAACAGCTGCCCGCACCCTAAGAAGGCTCCATCAAAAACACCAGGACAAGCTCTTAAAATCTACAACCTCTCTTAACGGAAAACACCAGCCCAACCATTACCCCACTTGGCCAACCATTCCCCATTCCCTAAGATGTCACAACCAACCTTTTGATTTCATAAAAGTTTCACATCTCTTCTGTTTTTGAAGCGTGAAAAAATTCATTTTTAATCTGTCAACCAGCCTCACGTTAACGTGAGGCTTTATTTTATGGAGAAGCAAATGAGAAAAATATCTAAAGCAGGGCTTGCACTCATTAAACAATGGGAAGGATTGCGTTTACATGCCTATAAAGATGCCCTCGGGGTGTGGACAATCGGCTATGGTCATACCAGCACGGCTGGCAAACCGTTCGTTCACAAGGGCATGATCATTACTGAAAAACAAGCAGAAAAAGTTCTTTCTCAAGATTTAAGACAATTTGAAAATACCGTTGAAAAACATGTGACGGTTTCTTTAACGGATGAACAATTCGCCGCGCTCGTATCGTTTTGCTATAATATAGGAACATCGGCTTTTTGTAATTCGACCCTGCTCAAAAAACTCAATAATGGCGAATATGAAGCCGTCCCTTCTGAGTTACAAAAGTGGACTAAAGCAGGAGGAAAACGTCTTCACGGTTTAGTGCACCGTCGTGCAGCAGAATCGGGATTATGGGCAAAAGGAGCTTATGTTTCTCCCAACTACCAAACTGTAGAAACGCAAGCTCCAATGGGATTTTTCAAAGCAGAAGCGCTTACACCGATTATTGGTTCTTTTTCTGGACTTGGGGGCTTATTGGCAGGCAATGGTCCCATCCAATGGGCATTAGCAACCATTATGGTTTTAGCCGCCTGCGTTGGCATTTTCTTTGTGGCAAAACGGTTTCGGGAGCAGCGCTTATGATGTGGTGGTTGAAAAAAAATCTGATGATAACAGGAGCGGCTCTGACCGCTTTTTTTATCGCTTTAGCAAAAGCTTTCACTCTTGGAAAGAAAGTTGAACAACAAAAGCAAATAGAAAAAACGCTAAAGTCATCAACAACACGGCTAGAGGTGGAAAATGAAATTAATCAAAAAAGTGATGCTGATGTACGCGCTTCTCTTACTCACTGGTTGCGCGATAAAAACAATCAATGAGCCTTTTTCTTGCGTTGGTTGGATGCCCATTTATTTAGACAAAAAAGATCTCAATATCATCAGTTCAAATCTCGCAAGAGATATTTTAAAGCATAACAAACAAGGGGAAGGCTTGTGTGGGTGGAAACATGGCTAGAAAAAAAACAGAAAAACAAACAGAGCTTACAGAAAAGGAAAAAGAAATCCTACAAGAAATCATCACAACGTATAAAAGTGTAAAAATGATGTCACGCTATACGAAGTGGATTATATTCATCATTTTCTTATTAGCACTTGATTTTTCACGGATCATAGATGTGCTGGGAAGTATTTTTACACAAAAATCGAATATTCAGCTCTAAAATAAATAAAAAACGTGAGACGTGTTAAATCTTTTAAAAAGATAAAAAGCCATTCGTTATTTTTTGAAAACATGGAGATTTTATTGATGATTTTTTCATGTCTCACGAGAATTTTTTACACGCCTCACAAACGTCGTGCTCTTCACAAACGCTTTCATGAAATGAATTTAGGGGTATGAAGAGAGATTTTTAACCAACGCGTAAGTCAGCAACTTTGGTAACATAAGAAAAGGATCATACCAACATACATTTTTTTAATAATCTATTGATATCCAAATGATTTTATACTCTTCATAAATAGCATTGCCAAGAATTTGTATTAAAAGATATTTCTTTTAAAGAAGCGCATAAACAAGCAATGTAATGGGAGCCTTACATAAAACCTCTTATCTTTACGTTTAATAAAAAAGCAAGCTGGCTCCTCCCACCCTCTCAATTCCCACCCCCAATTCCCTGCCTCTCAATTCCCTTATGTTCTATGCATAAAGGTCAAGTTGAAGAGAATATATGGAAAATCCTTGGCTCGAAAATATGAAAAGAAAGCATGAGGCTACAACAGAATTTCGCGTGCCTTTATCATCAGAAGCATTAAAAATTCTAACACAAGCGCGCCTATTGTCTCGTCATGATTTTTTCGGCTACCTGTCATGGTCCCCTTAGCTCAAAAATTGCTCCCCACTTAAGAATTTTCTGTCACAATATAGGCAACAAACAGAACTTGAATATAACAACATGGGTTTGGCTCCAGTTTAGGTGATGAGCTTACCGAAAAAAAGATGAGAGCAAGGCGAAAAATTAGCTTTTATCTTTAAGCTTCTCAAATGGAGCAGTCTCCCCATTTCAGAGATCAACTAAACAGAGAGATGCTTATTCCCCTATGCAAAAGCTTGAAATACCAGCATCTTATTCATAAAAAACAAACCAGCCCCATCATGCTCTTTTCAACTCTGTCTTTCCAACGCTCAATAGGTACTAACTCTTAACTACTGACTCTTCTTAACTACTGACTTTTAATGATTACATTGGTTCATAAAAACCGTAGTGACCTCTCACCCTATGAAGCACAAACACAGGATTTTTTAACGGGGCATGCATAAACCTGAAATGAAAAAACAGAACTGTATTAGGAATAAATGATTATAAATCAAATAGTTATATTTTTATTAGCACAATATTTTCAAAGGAAACCACGATCCCCGCACAATAGAAACATTTCATAAAAACAAGAGAAAAAGCTATGGATTAAGAGTGAGATTCATTCACAATAACGGTAGATCAACCAATGGAGAATAGAACAATCCTATAAGATAAAGAAACTGTCATAAAAGGAAAAACTGTATGAAACGTGAAAAAGCATAAAAAAACGGGCACAGAAGACCCGTTTCTTTATTATTTCTATGGAAAAGAGCTTAGAAATCCATTCCGCCCATTCCACCCATTCCGCCAGCAGGCATCGGAGGCATTGGTGTATCTTTCTTTGGAACTTCAGCAACCATTGCTTCTGTTGTGATCAGAAGGCTCGCAATTGAAGCCGCATTCTGAAGAGCAGAACGCANATCGGAGGCATTGGTGTATCTTTCTTTGGAACTTCAGCAACCATTGCTTCTGTTGTGATCAGAAGGCTCGCAATTGAAGCCGCATTCTGAAGAGCAGAACGCACAACTTTCACAGGATCAACAATTCCCAAAGCAATCAAATCACCGAATTCACCAGTTGCGGTATTGTAACCATAAGTATCAGCATTATTTTCCAGCACTTTGCCCACAATAATAGCAGCTTCTTCACCAGCATTGCTTGCAATCTGGCGCGCTGGTGCTTGTAGAGCACGACGAACGATACTAATACCAGCTTCTTGGTCAGGATTACTTCCCTTAACGGTCAACGCATTTGCTGCACGCAACAATGCGGTACCACCACCAGCAACAATACCTTCTTCAACAGCAGCACGTGTTGCATTCAAAGCATCATCAACACGGTCTTTCTTTTCTTTCACTTCAACTTCTGTTGCACCACCCACACGGATAAC
Source organism: Bartonella sp. AP30XZML (assembly GCF_042195945.1). Classification (NCBI taxonomy): domain Bacteria; kingdom Pseudomonadati; phylum Pseudomonadota; class Alphaproteobacteria; order Hyphomicrobiales; family Bartonellaceae; genus Bartonella; species Bartonella sp. AP30XZML. The sequence continues at coordinate 60,168 of NZ_JBHIPJ010000113.1, forward strand.
AGCAACACCACCAGCGAGTTTAGCAAGTCTTTCTTGCAATTTTTCACGGTCATAGTCAGAAGTTGTTTCTTCAATCTGAGCCTTGATTTGATTGACGCGAGCAGTAATTTCAGCCTTTTGTCCAGCACCATCAATAATGGTGGTGTTTTCTTTAGAAATATTCACTTTCTTTGCACGTCCAAGCATATCCAAAGTGACATTTTCAAGTTTAATGCCCACATCTTCAGAAATAACCTGTCCGGATGTCAAGATAGCGATATCCTCTAACATTGCTTTACGACGGTCACCAAATCCAGGAGCTTTTACAGCAGCAATTTTCAAACCACCACGCAATTTGTTGACAACGAGTGTTGCCAAAGCTTCACCTTCCACATCTTCAGCGATAATGAGAAGTGGTTTTCCAGACTGAACAACAGCTTCAAGCACAGGAAGAAGAGATTGCAAATTAGACAATTTCTTTTCGTGAATGAGAATGTAAGGATCATCAAGATCAGCGACCATTTTCTCAGCATTTGTGACAAAATAAGGGGAAAGATACCCACGGTCAAATTGCATTCCTTCAACGACTTCTAATTCCGTTTCAGCGGTTTTAGCTTCTTCCACGGTAATGACGCCTTCATTGCCCACTTTTTCCATAGCATCAGCGATCATTTTACCGATTTCAGCAGCGCCATTAGCGGAAATTGTTCCCACCTGTGCAATTTCTGCTGAAGTTTGGATTTTTTTTGCTTTTTTGAAGAGGTTTGCCACCACTTCTTCAACAGCAGCATCAATCCCACGTTTAAGATCCATTGGGTTCATGCCCGCAGCAACAGCTTTAACACCTTCTTGCACAATAGCTTGTCCTAAAACAGTTGCTGTTGTTGTTCCATCACCAGCAATATCATTGGTTTTAGAAGCAACTTCGCGCAACATTTGTGCACCCATATTTTCGAACTTATCTTCCAGTTCGATTTCCTTTGCAACGGATACACCATCTTTTGTGATGCGAGGCGCACCGAATGATTTATCAATCACCACATTGCGACCTTTAGGGCCGAGTGTCACCTTAACAGCATTAGCAAGGATGTCGACACCGCGCAACAAACGCTCACGCGCTTCACGGCCAAATTTGACTTCTTTAGCAGCCATTTAATTTCTCCTTGGAGTTTTCTCAAAATAGTACACAATGAAAAATTAAGCGCTTCAATTAGCCCATAATTCCCATAATGTCAGATTCTTTCATAATGAGGAGGTCTTCCCCATTAATCTTGACTTCAGTTCCAGACCATTTTCCAAACAAAATACGGTCTCCTGTTTTGACTTCTAAAGGCACGCGCTTTCCGTTATCATCGAGAGCGCCATTGCCAACAGCAATCACTTCGCCTTCTTGGGGTTTTTCTTTTGCTGTATCAGGGATGATAATCCCACCAGCCGTTTTATTTTCAGATTCAACCCGACGGACAACGACACGGTCGTGAAGTGGGCGGAATTGTATATTAGCCATGTTTTAAATCCTTAAAACTGAACATAATTGCATTAATCTTAAAAGTTCTTGCTAGCACTCTCAAACTACGAGTGCTAGCATGTGTTAGATATAAAATCGGCATCTCTCAATGTCAAGAATAGCCATAAAAATAATTTCTCTAAATGAAGCTTCAAAGTCTTGCCTCTTATTGCACTTTCGCGTTATCTATCTTTTTTGAGAACCCGTGAACAAAAAAGGATCTTATCATGGTTGAAACACGTCAGGAAACGGATAGCTTTGGAACGATTTCGGTACGTCAAGATCGTTATTGGGGCGCACAAACTGAACGTTCTCTGCATAATTTTAATATTGGCAGTGAAAAGCAGCCTCTTGCCATCATCTATGCTTTAGTCCTTGTCAAAAAAGCAGCAGCGATTGTAAATATGGACAAAGGAAAACTACCAGAAAATATTGGAAAAGCAATTATTGCCGCCGCTGATGAAGTGCTTGCTGGCGATTTTGATACACATTTCCCACTATCCGTCTGGCAAACAGGTTCTGGCACACAAAGCAATATGAATGTCAATGAAGTCATTGCTAATCGTGCTAGTAAGATTTTGGGAGGAAAACTTGGAAGCAAAAAACCAGTTCATCCCAATGACCATGTCAATATGAGCCAATCATCGAACGATTCCTTTCCCACGGCGCTTCACATTGCCACCACGTTGCAAACACGCCAACACTTATTGCCAATCCTTGAAGCTCTTATTGCGACATTAAAACAAAAAGAGCAAGAATTTGCAGATATCATTAAAATCGGCCGCACCCATACCCAAGATGCAACCCCTTTAACCTTAGGGCAAGAATTTTCAGGCTATCGTGCCGCATTAGAAGCCAATCTTCAACGCATTGAAAATGCTCTAACCGATGTCCACTTGCTTGCTCAAGGTGGTACGGCTGTTGGCACAGGGCTGAATGCGCCAAAAGGTTTTGACGTTGCTTTTGCGCAAACAATGAGCACTCTCACAGGAATAACATTCCAAACTGCCAGCAATAAATTTGAAGCACTTGCCCATCATGGCGCCCTTGCGCATTTCCACGGAAGCTTGAATGCTCTCGCTGCTGATCTGTTTAAAATTGCCAATGACATTCGGTTTTTAGGCTCTGGTCCGCGTTCCGGTTTAGGGGAACTCAGTCTTCCTGAAAATGAACCCGGATCTTCTATTATGCCCGGCAAAATCAACCCCACGCAATGTGAAGCCTTAACCATGGTTGCATGCCAAGTTTTTGGTAATCACACCAGCGTAACCTTTGCCGCAAGCCAAGGACATTTTGAACTCAACGTTTATAAACCTGTTATTGGCTATAACGTTTTACAATCAATTACCCTTCTTGGTGATTGCATGCGTTCTTTTGATATGCATTGCATTCAAGGATTACGGGCCAATCGTGTTCATATTCACTCGCTCATGGAGCGCTCACTCATGTTAGTCACAGCTCTTGCACCAGAAATTGGCTACGAAAAAGCTGCTGAAATTGCCAAAGCAGCGCATAAAAATGATACAACTTTGCGCACCGAAGCATTAAAAGCAGGCGTTTTTGTAGAGGATTATGACCGATTAGTTGATCCCAAAAAGATGATTGCTCCCCAATAAACAACCCACTAAAAAAGATGCAAACATCTTAAAACAAATCTTTCTGTCAAAAGATCGGGGTGTAAACACCCCGATGATGACCGATAACAATTACCCACAGCGTTCATTTTAGGCTCTGATCCGCATTTATGCTATGGTGGTTTTGTTGCTATATTGTACTTAAAAAGCACAACGGTTTTGGAAAGGCATGGATAATCATGGCTCAACACCCAATGGCTATACTGGCAGAAAGTGATTTAAATGGATATGACCTTAAGGTGTTTTTCATTCTAGCTTCGCGTCTTGATTTTGAAAATCTATTAGCTATCAGCCAAACAGAATTAGCTCAAAAAAATCGGTGTTATCGGTATTAATAGACATAATTTCAATCGAAGTATAAAAAGATTAATGAATTCATCGACGCTTTACAATGTTATCATTATTGATAACATTGGGTAGATAACTCTTATCTCAATGAGATAATGTGTTTATTTATAATGATAATCTAGCGTTATCCATATTGAATGAGAATCCTAAATACCGTAAGATTTTCTCATTTTAAATCGGTCCCATGTTGCATCAATCAAAATCACTGACTTGCACATCACAAACGCAATGAATGTGTGAATAGAAATTGTATCCGATAAGGACAAAAACACCTCTAATGAACCACCTCAAGTGCCAAGGACTGTCACAACGGACAAAGGGGCCTGTCACAACATTGTGGAGAGGACTGTCACAACACCCCACGAACTGGCAAATATAGTAATGGTACCGGCGTACTCCTTTATGAAGCGTAAAAGAGGTGCTCAATAGATTTATCATTATACCATTTACAATCGCTGTCGTGAAATGGGTTTAGGAACATTGAGAAATGTCTCTTTTATGAAGCGTGAAGATGGGGGTGCTCAATAGAGGAACAGCTGTTGGAAAAAACTCAATGCACTGAAAGGTTTTGACCTTTGCTGAAACAATCAGCTCTCTGACGGGGATATACTTGACAGCTCGCAAGAAATTGGAGGCATTTGCCCATTATGGCACCCTCACCCATTTCCACAAAAACCTGAATGCACGCGCTAATCTGTTTAAAATCGCCAAAGACATTCAGTTTTTAGACTCTCATCCACGTTCCGGCTTTAAGCAAACGGAACGGAGAGTTTATCCGTTTTACATGGCGCATAAGAAACCTCATGAGACTTGAGATTCTCGCACTTTACTCCTTCTTATTCTTCGTATTCCATTCAATCAATCAAAACTATTCGCTTGGATTATCACAAGAAAAAGTGGCATATAGATAAAAAAGAAATAAAGTCCCTCATCCCCTCAAGTGCTCAAAAGGCTACCGCAATACAAAGCTACGCAATATCAGAAACGAGCAACGAATATGATGGCCAATATGCATTTTTTACGATCAATTGAATATGTAAGCACATTGATGTCAATCATAATGGATAATACATTTAATAACAAAAAGTGTTTTAATATGTATAAAATAATGTTTTTTAAATAAATAAAAAGCTTATTTACTATACTATATTTTTTTCTAAAACACAGAGAACATTGAAAGAGTATAAAAAATCCTGAAAAATCAATATAAACGCGGGATAATAGCATGAAAACAAGTTTTAAGAACGCTTAAATATGGATAATTATAGAGTTTATACGTATTTTAGTTTTCATAATGATATTAAGTATAGATTTTTTTAACCAATTTGTATATAATACGATTTGTATCTGAAATAAATTGGGGACGTTTTTATGAAAACAAAATGTTTAGTTGCACTATCTATTTTCACCTTCATTACCGCTTCAACAGCGCAAGCAGCAGATACGGTAATCTTTAAGCAATCAGAACCGAAGGTTTCATTGCAAGATGTTTCATCGTCACGTATTTCACCGGTTACTGTTTCTGCGCCTTTTTCTTGGTCTGGTTTTTATTTTGGAGGACAAATTGGATATTTTTCCAATAAAAATACTCTAAATTACGCACAAGAAGCTAGGGATGGAAAATGGGCTTGGGTTGATAGAGATTTATCACCGAAACTATCAGGATTGAGAGCAGGTTTGTATGCAGGTTCTAATATTGATCTGGGAGATCTTGTTTTCGGTTTTGATACCGATATGGTCTGGTCTGGGAGGAAAAGCACCCAAACAGACAATGGAAAGAAAATTCTAGATGAATCAAACTCCATTAACATTGCCTTTAAAAAAGCTGGGATTCCTATCATAAAACCTGCAGCTCAGGGTGAAACGATATCCAACTATGGTGACATTGTTGTTAGCAGTGTAACATTGAAAGAAACGTGGTCTGGTGCCACGCGCGCGCGTATTGGTTTTGCTTCCCATCGTCTTATGCCTTATATTGCAGGGGGTATAGCCTATAGACAGATGCAATATATCATGTCACTTTTATCAAAACCGCAAGAAGATTCGACAATTTTTGCTTCTGGCAATGTGTTAGATGAGACAAAAACAATGTTTGGTTACACTATTGGTGGTGGTTTTGATCTTGCAATGACAGATAATATCATCATGCGTACAGAATATCGTTATTCAGATTTTTTTAAAAAGAAATTTGCAAACGATAACCTTAAAATCTCTTCTCAAACGCATGATGTTCGCTTTGGTATCGCTTATAAATTCTAAGTTTTGTAGAAAAATTGAACGATTAAAAAACCCTGTTAAAAACGGGGTTTTTTAATGCCCCTTTCCCCCTAAAAAGACGTAGATTCTAAAAACCAGTACTAAACTGTAAACAAATAGTCACGAAACAATAAAGCCTCTCCCTCTCTTAAAGCAAACTCCTATCCTCTCAGCCTTTCATGTCGTGCATTGGGAATATAAAAGCTTTACCATCATACCACTGGGCGCCATCGTAAAATAAATGAGAGCCGTTATTTAAGAGATATTTCTTTAAAAGAAATATGGATATTGTGCATCAATTGCAGTTTTATAAGATAATGTTGACTTGGCCTCCCCGCTCTTAAAGGATAAAGATTCTGAAAACCCATTTTAAACACCCATTTTTAAACACCATGTCCGTTTATAAAAACACAAAAACCCTTGGGGACTCTTGGGGGATTTTAGCGGGTTTCTTTGGGCTCCTCCGCATGGAATGCCTTTAAACCTAAAGCAAGACAAACACATTTAAGAATATCCAACACACACCGAAAAAATACTGTAACGTTTCAAGGAAGTATGCCCTATATTACCACACTTCAAACAACAGTATTTTACCGCTATTGTATGCCAGAGTGGAAAGAGGATATTGCGGTTCTCTGTTTATGTAATTTCTGTAACGGGGAGACAGCTTCATTTAGGAAGCACATGAAGTTTTCAAGGTAAAAACCAATTTCCAATCTTACCATTTCCCTCTGCTTTACAACTTTCAAAAGCCTCTAAAGCACTGTCTTTTAAAGAGAGGAGATTACGCGTTACCTCATGCTGGTGTTTCTCACGGATCTTTTTTGGATCACACCCTTCATATCATACGGCAGCGCTTCAAACCAAACACACTCAAATTCAAGATACTTGGGTTGCCAATTCACATGCGTGTTTTAAAGAAACAGCTCTCAAAACCCTCAAGCCCATTTTGCGACAGCACCCACAGGAATATAAAATCTATAGAGCAGCATCTCTACACTTCAATAAAAGTGCAAGCTGGCACCATCCATCATACACTTTACCTCCAATGATGCCCTTGAAACGGCATAAGAGGCATTTTTATTCATTTTTTGTAAAATTTCACTCCACGCGAGCTCATCTAGCTTGTAACATACAAGCGACATGATTTTAGTTGATTTACTATAAACAGACTTGAAATGAAAGAATCCTACGGTATTCGAGTTTTTTCATTCAACATGCAAAACATTGAACACGGTCTATAAATCCCACGTTTTATACCCCCCCATGTTTTATAAATCCCACGTTCTATAAAACAACGTGATGCGCCATAACAGGATAAAGGAAAATATTTATGAAGTGGTGCGGGTGGTCGGACTCGAACCGACACTCCTCTCGGAACCAGATTTTGAGTCTGGCGCGTCTACCAGTTCCACCACACCCGCACACTGCTATAAAAGACAGGACTATAAAAGACAGACTTGTCGATTATTCCTTTGCACTATATGAAGAAGAACAGATTCGTCAACAGAAGACTTCTCATTTTTTAAGAATTCATATCATTTTCTTATCTATTTTATGAAATACTTTCTTTATTGGATTTCTCTATCGGATTTATAGCAATCTCATTTGTAAAGTGTTTACCTCTTAAATTTATAAAAAGCCTCATGATATTAAACAAATTAAAGCTTTGGACGATTTCTTTAGCAAATCGGCGTACAGCACCACACTGGCTTGGTTTCATTGCCTTTATTGAAAGTTCTGTTTTTCCAATTCCCATAGATGTTTTATATATTCCGATGCTTCTTATCCATCAAAAGCGGGTTTATCGTTATGCTTTGATTGCGACGATCTGTTCTGTATTAGGAGGCATTGCCGGTTGGTTTATCGGACATTTTGCCTATGATACCCTTGCCAAACCCATTTTAGAAATTTATGGTAAGGTTGAAAGTTTTGAATCTCTGAAAAATAGTGCAACCCTGCAATTTCTCATCATTTTACTGATAACATCAGGTTTTTTTCATCTTCCCCCCATCAAGATTGTCACAATTTTGGCCGGTGTTATGAGTGTGCGTCTTGAACTTTTCATTCTTATTTGTATTTTTTCCAGAGGCGCTCGTTTTTATCTTCTCGCGTGGCTGATTAAACATTTTGGGCAAAAAGCAATGAATTTTCTAGTACAGCATTTTAAATGGATTGTTCTCATTGGTTGTGTTAGCCTCCTTTTAATTTATGGGATTTTCATAGCTTTTTTAAACAAGAAGCTTTTATAAGGAACAGACTTAATGGCATGCGTTTTGTCTTCTCACCCACTTTTACACAAACACCTTCATCTTGAACCCAGCAGAAAAGAACAAAGTTTATGGGCTTTTTTTCTCGCTTTTTGCTTGTCTGCCACAATAGGGATTGCCCTTGGTTTTGAATATTTCGGAGGATATCTTCCTTGCGATTTATGTCTCATAGAACGTTTTCCCTATTATGGAGCCATACCATTTTTGCTCTTAGCAGGTTTTGGGGCATGTTTTTTTCGCATAACTGCTTGGATACAACTTTTATTTTTGTGTGTTTTTGTCTTAATGTGCATCAGCCTTGTTTTAGCCGTTTATCATGCGGGTGTTGAATATGGCTTTTGGGCAGCTCCCCTCAGCTGTGGTTTAAGCGCAGTCAGAAAAACCTCAGACATTAACCAGCTGCTTAACCAATTAAACAACATTCATCCCCCTTCTTGTTCTGAAGCATCCGCACGCTTTCTTTTTCTCTCATTTGCCGGTTGGAATGTCGTCTCAAGCCTATTTTTCTCCCTTATAAGCCTCTATATTACTTCAAAAGGGCTTCTTTCAGTCCATAAAAAACTCTAACCATAAAATAGAAACGAAACCGCGTGCACTCGTTCTCTCCAATAGCTTCCCCCTAACCAACAACCCTCCAGTCACCAATCCCCACCCAAAACCACCCCACCGCCAAACCAACCCACCAACACCAACGAGTCACCAACATCCCTCCTCTAGCGTTGTACTCAAAAGACAAAAATAAGCAGATACATCCATTTTATGGTTTCACCTCTCTGTACTTATAAGCAACATTTTGATAAAAACTCGTGATAGAAAAGCCGTAAAATAATAAGTGAGGGGACCAATAAATATAAATGGTCTGCTATGGCTGAAGATAAGAACACAGAGCCTTCTACCCTATCACCTATTTCCTTAGATATAACCAAACTTGAAGAACCATGTGTTATGATGGAACATGATCATAATGCATGGCGCGAGCATATAAAAGAAAGAGATTTAAATGCTCCTTACGAAAAACCACCTCATATAAAACCACGAATCAAATCGGCACCACGCATCAGACAAGTTTTTTGGTGTGATTTTCCTCATGATTCGATACTCCCTGAATTTTGGAAAAAGCGGCCTGTTTTAGTGCTTTCTAAGAATGCAAAATTATATGGAAATGTGACAGTTTTACCTTTTTCAACGAAATCACAACCCAATAATCCCGCTGCGTATCCAATACAATCTCCTATAGAGAATAAAAAAGCATGGATTATCTGCAATTATGTCACAACAGTTTCTGTAAGTCGTTTAAGTTGCTCACGTACCGTTCCAAGATTATCCTGCGAAGATTTTCATAAAGTTGTAGCTCTGATGCTCAAATATTTACCGCATTTACACTATTGACTTTTGAGAAAAATAAGTGTACCTATATCAGCATACACGGCATCAGTAATGGTGGCCGCTTCCCCGCAAGGGGAGATAGGAACGAAGGAGTGGGAAACCGCTCCTTTCGTCATTTTTGGTATTTTTTTGAAAACTGCCATTTTTTGCAACCTTCCCTAGAACATATCCAACATTCATTCTCCACCGTTGTTGTTTTGAAATATCTGCGATTTGGGATAAGCAGAAGACAATATCCACACCTTGGATCCGGTAAAGTTTCCCACGGAGATTACCGAGATGTTGTACATACTTATCATTTCATTGCACAAAAAATCGTTCTGCCGTTGCTTAAACTTTATATGATTTTCCGCAATGGGAATATCTTTCCAAGATTGAAAAAAGCTTCGCTTTATATGACCACACCTCAAACGATCGTATTTTACGAGATAACAAAGAAAATTCTGTAGTAAAACAGAAATCAACACCCAACCGATTTCTATCTCTTCACCAATAACAATTGTTTATTGCCCTAACCGCATTATTTCACCTGTCACACGACCTAACATAGCTTTGCAGATAGACTTTCTTCCTCTTCTCCTAGAAACGATCTATGTTAAGCTATTTTGGGATTTACTGCTAAATTGCTTATGCTTGCACTTTGAATACCTTTTTCTCATTATACAAAAGGTAGATAAAAAAATAATTTCGTTTATCAGCTTTATTTTAAAGACACACCTATTTTTACAGGATACGTTCTCCTTTCTATCAACCCTATCACATTTAATACACTTGTCGTTTCTAAACATGAACAACCAAGCATCACAATGGAGCAATAGACACCCATCACTTTCATGGGCACTTGCATTGACAAGAGATAAACAAGAGCATTGATCACCACACACAGAGCAAAAATCTATAGCGACTACGCCATAGACTTTCGCCACGCAAGGGTTATTCTTAAAGCATATTTATGATGAGATAATCATTTATGACATCCTTTTTGTTACGCCAAAGAACGGGTTTTGCTAACTAGTTTTACTATTGTGCAAATTTCTTAAGAAAAACTCTCACTCGCTCATAGATGACAAGATTTCTTTACCCAAGAAATGCACGATGCTCAACTTCGACTATTTGACAGTGATCATTTCAAATTTTAACCAACACGACAATACACCTACTCTAAACGATTTATGTACCACCTCATCCGCAACACATTGCCAAATATCCGTACATTTCCTCGAAAAATTTTCACACTTTTACGCATAGTAAAAAAAAGATTAACTTTAATCATGTTGCACTCCATTTCAGTTGATCTGGATTTTAAAATGCCCAAAAAAATCAAACAAAAATAGAGAGGTAAGTTACGAAAACTACAGGGTAAATTTTACTGCCCCAAAATGTCTATTTTCCCCCGCCTGAACAGTCAGAGGAACACTATAAAAATTATTTTTAATGAAAAACAATTACTTATAATCTAGGGAAGAAAAGTAAAAATCTCCCCCAGAAAAAGAGTTTATCTTCAAAATTATCAAAAAAAGCAGCGCAATTTTAGTGATCTTTTTATTTTTTTTCTTTTGATAAAAGAGAGCTGGCAGGTGTCTTAGGCGCCCCTCCGGTAGGTTCCCAATTCGCAACAGCCGCTAATTCCTCAATAACATCCTTTTTTAACTTACCATTTTTCTTATTGTGTAAATCATATTGATCAGCATTCTGTTGCAACCATTTTGCAAGCGTTCCTTTAACAGTTTTACCACCCTCAACCTCACTCACCGCTTCCCATGCCGCAACAATAGCAGCAAGCTTTGGAGCATAACGTGGATGCGTTGGATCTTGAAACGCATATTTTTGGTCCTTAGTCTCAGCAGAATCATCCTCAGGGAAAAAAAATGGAGGGTACAGACCACGCGATGAAAGCCATTCTTTTAAATCATCAACGCGAACATATGAGGAATCTGCATCTATAAAATCCGAAAAATTATAGTACGACCATTCTATCTCTAATCGATTGCTTTTTCCCGCTTGAACGATAGCATGATAGGCTGCACGAAAATTAGCAGTTTTCTCTGATGATACGGAAAGGTTATCTTCGTAAATATCACTTTTTTCTGGTTCTAATTTGTTGACAAACAAATACTTTCCTGGATTTAATCCAACTATTAAAAGCGCTGCCTGCAGTATTGTTAGTTTTTCAGAAAGCCGCCAAAATTTCAAACCATCACTATTTTCCATATATGCTCCCTTTTTTTCTGCACAATTTCGCTCTTTTTTAAAAACATCAAAAACGTTTGTTAACGCGTAGAGATTATGCACTTTTCATATTTCAACTCATCCCATACTTTAAATAAAAACACAGCACCCACACCCCTCCTTGTGATACACAAGAAAATGATTTGAATTGCTTCAATATAAGAAGTTTTGAAGTGAGAGGAAACCTACTGAATTTTGGGCTTTCATACAAGATATCAGGCAAGTTACAAGGCGATAAATGCCCCTTCATAAAGCATAAATTTTTATGCGTGATCAAACAATTTGATATGATAATATCTCTTTCATTTATGCACTCCCACCCTTAAACCTGCCCCTGCAATTACAGCACAAAAGATAATTCGTTACATCAAATCCACCTAAATGCAAAAGCTGTAACAACGCTCAATGCGCGTAAATATCATAAGAATACTGTCTTACACCTCCACAAGCAGGATGATTGGCGTAAAACTGTACAATAAAATGCCATACCTATAATGAACCGTACTAAAGACTGTCGCAACATTGGGAGCTAAAGTGTATGATGATGCCAGCTTGCTCTTTTATGAAGCGTAAAGATTAAGAAGACTCAATGGAGTTTATATTATTTCATGGAAATTTTGCGGCTCTACCCTTCTATACTCTTCACGGGGGCCCCTCGCGAAATGGGCTTTTGTCCCTTGAAAAAGGTCTCTTTTTAAAGAATCATTTCAAATTCCAAGAACTGTTACAGTCTTTTGAACGCATCAAATGAATGATAGAGTCGTCCTATTTTTTTCCATATATTCACAATACATTGAAATGCTCCATTCAAACATCCCTTTAGCAAAATAAAGCACATTGTCTCTTAAATTTTTTCACGCAATTATTTCTTTCATGCGCCCCTCTCGTCTCCATTTGATAAATTTCCTTGTACTTTCTCAGCATCCCATCACCTTTTTTCTCAGTGCAACCTTTTTGTAATTTGTCAGTTTTTAACTTTTAGATTGACTTTCGGTTTATTTTTCTTATGTTTTAGAATTATTCTAAAGTGCAGAGGAACAGAAAATGTTGAGATCGTTTTTTTCATTTGTACAACGTAAAGCTCTGTCCTTTCGTTCAGCACAAAACGTGATACTTAAAGCGCTCAAAATAAAAGAGCAACATGCGGCGCTCTATTTAAAATATGCAAAAGCTCTAGAACCTTATTCCTCTAAGGAAGCCGCGGTTTTTACCGCCATGGGGCTTCAAGAGCTTAAAAATTATAAGCAACTTTTGTGCCTTTCTTGCCATAATCGTGCAAACACTATCGGTTCATTATGTGACAAAACTTCTCTTGTGAAAGGCAAGAACCGCCATCCCTCCCAAAAAACAACAGCGGCAAATCACACCATAAAAAAAACTTCGAAAACGCAAAGACAAACACTTTTGACTTGGATTCAACCAGGTCTTGCAGGATTAATGGATGGCTCTGTCTCCACCCTTGCCCCCATTTTTGCCGCAGCTTTTGCCACGGGAGACACGCATCAAACTTTTTTAATAGGGCTCTCAGCTTCAATTGGTGCGGGACTTTCAATGGGTTTCACAGAAGCAGCCCATGATGACGGAAAATTATCAGGGCGTGGTTCGCCATTAAAAAGAGGTCTTGCCAGCGGCATTATGACAACATTAGGAGGACTAGGCCATACTCTTCCCTATTTGATCAGCTCTTTTTATGTAGCGACAATTATTGCTTTTATCATTGTTTTTTTCGAACTCGGCGCCATCGTCTGGATTCAGAACAAATACATGTCCACTCCCTTTTGGCGCGCCTCTTTACAGGTCATCATTGGTGGTGCTCTGGTTTTTGCCACGGGTATTCTTATCGGTAGTATCTAAAAATCTTATCTGTAACCATAATTTAGATCTCAAATAAGCGCATGCCCCTAGGCATAAGCCATCCTTGATGATGCCATTATTGAAAAATGCCATTGATAATGTTAGGTGGTGTTGTGGAATATTTTAAGTCAGTAAGAGATGATAAGCAAGCTCTGGGGACAACCTATATCCACACACCTTTATCGACTTGGTTTTATAGATATCTTTTGTTAAAGTATCATTTTCTTCTAGACCTCATATTTTGGAAATGCCTCAATCATGTCGCACACTGAAACCAACGCCCCTCTAAACAATCATCCTGTCTCTTCTCAATCTTCACATGCCCAGACTTTATTTGTTCAGCGTCTTGCACACGGACAAGGTTTAGAACTTCCTTGCTACGCGACAGCGGGTTCTGCGGGTCTTGATCTACGGGCAGCAATTGGAGAAGAAGAAACGCTTGTTCTTGCCCCTGGGCAGCGGGCACTTATTCCAACAGGTCTCATTTTTCATTTATCACTTGGGTTTGAAGCACAAATACGTCCACGCTCTGGCTTAGCCTTAAAACACGGCATCACATGCCTCAACACTCCAGGAACAATTGATAGTGACTACCGTGGTGAAGTCAAAGTCCTTCTTATCAATTTAGGACAAGAAGACTTTTCCATCCAACGGGGCATGCGCATTGCCCAAACAGTCATCGCCCCCGTATCCCAAGTTAATGTTTGCACCATTGAACCAGAGCAAAATACCCAAAGCCATATAGAGAGCCGTGGAACAGGAGGTTTTGGTTCAACGGGACACACTTAAGAAGCTCTGAAAAATCGCTACTCTCAAAATAACACACATACTTATTCCAACCACTCTTTCACTGGAAATTCTTTGAGCTTTTAAAATGCAGAGGGAATGCGCATTTGCTTTCAAAGTTTTTTCACTAAACGCACCTCTAAACAAGCATCTCTCAATTACGTCTCGTGCGCTATACAAAACTTCATTATCACCAGATACCCCTCCCCCATAACAAAAACATTGGCATTAAACATTGAGAGCTCACACACCGCTGGTAATGTCGACAATCTATACATCATATTGATTTATAATAATAATGAATTGTCTTGCAACTTAAATGAGAAATCTCAATACTGTAAGATTGTTTCATGGCAAGCCTATTTATATTAAATCAATCAAAAGCATGTTTCTCACATTCCAAACGTGGCTAGCATGCAGATAAAAACTGAAAAAATGCCTACAATAAATAGCACTATCACAACATTGGAAAAAAATATAAATACGATAATGGTGCTCGCTTGCTCTTTTGTTAAGCATAAAGATGGTGATGTTTGATAGGTTTTTTATTATGTTACGGGGGCTTTAACGTTGTACCATTTATGAACACCGCCGCAAAAAAGGCTTTAAGATGTATTAAGACACACAACAATCGCCCTTGGCTATTTTTCTTGATCGCACCTCTTGCGGCAAGATGAGTAGAGCTTAATCCTAAAAAAAACGATTCAATATATGAACCCCCTGCATAATATCAAACCCATGCGTATTTGGTTTAATAAATCCACGGAACCCTCATCAATTTCACTCTACGACTTTGAGTAATATGCTTTGCTTCCTGCAACAAAGGCTGTTTTTTTATCACTAATCAGAGACATCGGCTGGAATATTAGCGTTTCCCGTAGGGCTCGTTGTTACGGCATCCACACGCCCCACAACGTTACCACCCGCTCCATCGACAGCAGCATCCGCTACCCCTGTTGTTTTATTATTGATCTCACCTCTTGAGACAAGATTGGTAGAGTTTTGCAATCCTACAAGACCGATTTTATTATATCCAGCCATGCGTATTTGATTTAATAAATCGATGACAGTACCATAATCAATTTCGCTATCCGCTTTGATTAAAATTTTTGCCTCTAAATTTTGCGTAGTTTCCCTCAACAAAGCTTCTCTCAAAGCTGCTTGTTCTACAAGATGATCACCAATGTAAAGAGAACGATCTTTTTGCAACGTAACATAAAGAGGTTCATCAGACTGAACCACTGAAGGTGCTTGAGTTATAGAAGGAAGCTGAACGGAAATGACAGACGTTGCCAAAGGCGCTGCAACCATAAAAACAATAAGCAACACCAATACAACATCAATAAAAGGGGTCACATTGATTTCACTTTGCAACCCACTCTCGTCTATATCCCAATCATTATTAAGGCTTGCTTTCATTTTTTATGACTTTTCTGTTGTCTTTGCCTATCAAGTTCACGGCTCAAGAGCCTTTCAAGAGCAGCAGCGATATCGCCTAAATCACTGCGATAACCACTCAAAGCACGCATAAGGCTATTATACATAACAACGGCGGGAATAGCCACAAAAAGCCCAACAGCCGTTGCGAATAAAGCTTCAGCAATTCCAGGCGCCACCACATCAAGTCGCGTTGTTTGAGACTGAGCAATCCCAATAAAAGAGTTCATAATTCCCCAAACAGTTGCAAAAAGACCAACAAAAGGAGCAATTGCGCCAATAGTTGCAAGAACAGCACTTCCACATGCAACACGGCGTGTAGCAGCCAGCAAGCAGCGTGACAAAAGTGAATGAACCCTTTCTTTTAAACCTTCATGAACATCGCGAACCCTAGCATCACGAACATCGCGGGAAACATCTTCATATTGATTGCTCTCCTCATAAAAGAGAATATCTTCAATCGTTTGTGCCCTTTCCCCTGTACTGGTTTTTTCACCAGAGCTTTCGTTTATCCCTTCAGGAGCAGAAAAATGAACCTGTTGTGCAGAAAGATACACCTCTTTAAGGACTTCTTTGAGAAAAAATACACCAGCCCCTTTGCTTTCTTTCAAGCTAGCTGCCAAACGCGTAAGAGTCTGAGCATTTAGAACCAATTGAAGTTCATGACGTACTCTTCGTTTTACCAAAGTGATCTCAACAATTTTCACAAAAGCAATTGTCCAAGACACAAGTGAAGCAAGTAACAAAATAATGATAACCGCTTTCACCACCCAATCAGCAGCCATAAACATAGAAAGAGGAGAAAAATCATGCGTTGTCACTACAGCAGACATATTATCTAAAGGTACTGTTTCAGATTCCATTTTTATCTCACATTCTTGTGCTCTTATCTTTATTTATGAGCTGGGTCGTCACCCCGCATAGCATCACTGTTCCAAAATGCCACGACCCTTTTAACGTCACTTGTGTATTCCTCTTAAGAAAGAAAACTTGATAAATCAAGTATAGTTTTATTCCACAAGCTCTCTCTTAATTCTAAAGAAATCACTCAAGAAATTTTTCTCTAACAATTCAACAAGTTTATCTTACTCAATCAATTTATTGCATAAATTAGGCAAAATGATAAAGTTACAAGAAATATCGCATATAATATTTTCATTTATAAGAATAATTTATCATCATTCCTGTTAAATGAATTCCTCATATCGCAAAGCTTCTTTCATTTCAGCGGCTCTTTTAAATCCAACAAAATATTTGCTTACATGAAACAAGCAGCAAAAATATCATAAAATCCTCGGAGAAAAGGATATGCACTTCTCTAACAACCAGTGCACTAAAGTACCTTCTATCCAAATAAAAATATACCTTTTTTAAAAAAAGAACTATCGCAATATCTTAAACTGACCAAAAGTATAATGGGAGAGCGCGTGTTGCCCCCAAATACATAGAGAACAAAGAGCCGCAATATCATTTCTTTTTCTTTGCTTCAAAAACATAAAAATGACATTATTTCTGCCGCAAACTCACAATAACCATGTTTTTTACCTGTCACAAGCCTAAAAAATAAACCTCAACACGCTTTTAAAAAACTTTTATAAAAACTGTGCCATGAGAAACTGAAGAATGGTGCTAAATTCTTGCAAAAGCATAAGACAATTTTTAACAAATGCGACCCTTTACAGACAGAGCATATCGTATAGGAAAGATTTATTTTATCAAAAACAGTTTTAAATTCGACAAAATGAAAGGAACCAAAAAAAGCTTTTGGCGTTACTCAAGCAGTGAAAATTTTCACTCCAATGCAAATGATCACTATGAACACACCAATACAAATATAATGAATCAAGAGGGAAAAATACCATGGCCCATAATAAAACAACACAGCACGATAAATCAGCCGTAGAAAAAGACCAACAAAAAGACCTACAAGGACAATTAGAAAAGTTACGCACTGAAATTTCAGGGATTACCTCAACCCTAACAGATCTTGGTGCAAACAAATTCAACGCCGCCAAAGACAAAGCAGAAAAACTATATCACTCAGCGAAAGAAAGTGGTGAAGACATGATGTCTCAAGCAAAAGATAAAATCAGTGATCTTGAACAAACCATGAATCAATGCGTTCGCAAAAATCCTGGCAAAAGCGTTTTGTTTGCCGCAGGAATTGGTTTTATTCTTTCTCAATTACTACGTCGTTAAGCAATGCATAAGTTTATCGCTCCTCTTTTAAACCATCTTGTCGGTGGAGGGCTTAAAAGCACAGTCAAGCAAGTACGCCTTCAAGCAATTTTCTATGGGTTTATTGGCATTTCATTCTTCATGTCTTTGCTTTTTTTATGTACCATCGGTTTTATTGCGTTATGTTCTGTTATGAAGCCTCTTGCCGCCGCTAGTATCATGTTTTTAATTTGTCTTTCTCTTGCGGGATTAGGTCTTATTATCAGTCGCATTCTCAAAACTTATCAACGCTATGACCAACAAAAAAAGACAGAAGAACAACGCCATAAACTCATGACAGATGCGACCGTTTCCAGCCTTGCAGCTCTCAGTCAACATCTCCCTTTTGCCAAATTGAGTGTTCCCATACTCGGACTTGCAACTTATTTTCTGTGGAAAAAAGATAAAAAAGACCGCTTTTCAGAGTAAAATATGTAAAACTGTCATTCTAAATCCCCCCCCTCAATGTGCTTTCTTTTATAACAAAAGAAAGCACATTTTTTCCTCATAGCCTCTTTAGCTTCTTCAAAAGCCTGAAAAAATCCCCTTCATTTTGGATAAAAATTCCATAGAACCGCTTCCCTTTCAGATGTCCCCATGTTTCATGAACATAGCAACATGAGGCAAAGCTTGCATTAAAAGTTCTGGTTTGATTTGAAGCAATTGGTTGTTTTTTGAAGGCAAGGTATTTTCAGTTTTACCTTTTCTCTATTTTTTCATAAGCCTTTTTTCATGACCAAAGGTCACATCAGTAGTTTGCATGTGTTCATATTTTCTGAACACTCATGTTTGTTACAATGACTATTTTGTTTAGGGGAAAAAACGCGCTCTCCCATAGCGCTGTAGTGAGCAACCTATATGCGTAAGCGAGCTTTAAACACAACAAATTTCCATAACGAACGTTGTCCACCAAGGAGTGCGTGGATTATAATTAACTTTTTTCTGATAAGATTTGCAGTAGAATATTGTCTTGATTTTTAAATAGCGCTTAAGAGGACGCTTTATCAATAATGGTCAATGGGATTATAGCTCCCATGATCTCTTCGCCAATCTTCTGGTTGTTGAAATTGGCTCGACCATAAACCGTTTTGTGCTTTTTGAGCAGCAGATTGTAGAATTTTATAGTCTGCTGGGGATGGAAAATGATGCTGATCTTTTGTCAACACCATCAACCCTTCTGCCAGCCCCAAACGTGCCAGATCAACCCCATCTACAAAACATTGTGCATAATGAACCTGTTGAATGACACGTGCTTGCCGACAAGTAACATTTTTATCGATTGTTTTTGAGACAAGCCAAGCAGTAACAAAAGCACCACATGGCCACTTAACTCCGTTGCGTGAGGCAAATTGTCGTGTTTCACAGCTTTCCACACCATATAAGCGGATATCACGGATAATCTTTTTTCTCCATCCATCATCCACGAGCGTGATCATTTTAAAGGTCACACCACTTGTGACCTGTATAGCACCGGAATAGACCGGCACATTTTCTTCATAAAATTGTGATGCGATTGGTTCTGGATGCAATACCACATTTTGTTGGCTTGCGTCTTGTTGGTTTGCATAATCTATCAATTGTGACTTCGGATTTTGAACGGGGTTTTCTATTGTCTTTTCTGATCCTTTTAAAAAAGAATTTTGAGTAAGTTGTTCATTATTTTTAATTAAATAAAAGTATCCTAAAATAATAATAAAAATTAAGACAATATATTTAGGCGCTGCTCGAAGATATTTTAAAAGTATCATT
>NZ_JBHIPJ010000114.1:0-17821 GCF_042195945.1 Bartonella sp. AP30XZML
AACGTAAGATTTTTTATTTCTAAGAGCGCTTAGCACCTTCTGTTCTAGATTAGAGTTATCCGTATAAGCAGCAAGGTATGGCTCTCGTTCTGTTGCTTTTGATGCAACATTCAACTCTTTTTGTGATTGTTCAACCTTGAGATCTTCTTTTTGAAGTTTTGAAAAACTTGTCTTTGCTCTATCCCAAAGGGATTCAATCTTCTCTTTTTGTTTTTGCAACCATTCTTTATTAAAATCAACGTAAGAGGCTATTTTTTCCCCTAAACCTTGAGAAACATCAATCCCTCTATTCTTTGTAAATTTGGCTATATAATCTCTATAATCAGGAGATTCAGAAAAATCGAGAGTTGTTGTTTTAACACCAGACCTAGAAAGAGCTGCTACCAATTTTTCATAGGTATTAGCATGATCAGACCGCTTGATAGCATCAACAAAAGAAGGATCACCGCGTTCTATTAAATCAACATTAAAAACATTTCTTTTAATTTCTTTATTATTAACAACAATAGTTTCTTTATCTTGACGAAGTGATATCTTGTCGCCAAGCTCAATACGAGCCCCATCTATCGCAGAGGGAAGATTTACACCATAAACACGTTCAATTCCACGGAAAGTTGCTATATCCGCATAAGGTGTTTCGGTTTTGGCAGTTTCACTAAAAGAAGCATACCCAGCTTCTACAAGTTCACCAGTGATTGTACCTTTAACCTGTTTGTGTTCGTGTAATCGAACGTTTTTAAAATCCTCTTCGGCTACATAAAGATGTGACTGATGCCTATGTCGAGACATTGCAACATAGGAGAGATGTTGATCCATAGATGAGGAGGCTAAAACAAAGACATTATCAACGGTAACTCCTTGACTCTTATGAACCGTAGCCGCATATCCATGATCAACGTTTTGATAAGTCTGATTGGAGAAAACAACCTCCTTACCAGAGTCAAGACGCACTTTTAAGAGCGGTTTTCCTCTTTCATTTTGTGTAGACAAAACAGTTCCCAACATACCATTTTTAACTTTTTGCTTTCCTAATTCTGGGGCATATCTTTCTTCAAATTGAGCATTTTCAAGAAAGATAATTCTGTCACCAACAACAAATTCCCTACGCCCCTTAAGAGTATCAAAATTTGTGACGCTTGCACTATCTTCAAATTTAAGTAAACTAGCATCTTTAAGAGCGGTTCTAATTTCTTCATTTAATTTTTTTACAGACGCATTTGTATGAGCAAGAACAAGTAATTCGTCACCCCGTAAAGTTTTGCCTTCTTCCTCACATTTTTGTTCTACTTTCCTTCGTGTATCCATCCAATCTTTAACAAGAGTATTTATGGCTTGGTCACGCGTTTTAGTCTCATGAATGAATCCTCTATTTTTATAATGATCTAAAGCTTCCTTTACTTGTCCACGTGCAAACTGTCGTGATGCATCTTGCCCCCATTCTTCTTTTTGTCTTCTGATACCCGATAATTCTACATAACCAATATTATCAACTACAGCGCGAAATGCCGCTCCAGCCTCAATGGGTTGCAACTGCATATTATCACCAACAAGAACAATTTTTGCGCCTGCTTTTTCAACTTTTTGGACAAAATGCGAAAGTTGTTTTGAAGAAACCATTCCAGCTTCATCAATGACAAAAACATCACCAACCCGTAATTCATCTTTTCTATTTTTCCACGCTAATTCCCACGCAGCAAGAGTTTTACTTTTTATCTTTGAAGATTCTTCAAGACCTTCCGCAGCCTTCCCCGCAAGCGCTGCTCCAAATACACGCTTCCCACTATTAACCCACGCAATATTTGCGGCTTCCAATAGAGTGGATTTTCCAGCACCAGCATAACCAACAACCGCCGCAATACCTTTATCATCTGTAATATGTTGAACGGCTAATTTTTGTTCTTCTGAAAATTTAAATCTATTACTTTTATCTTTATTCTCAACAGACTTTATTGCCTCTAAAACCTGTTTATCTTTTACACCGTATCCTGTCGTTTGAGACAACGAAACAACACACCGCTCCATATCATATTCGTTTTTTAATATTTCTTTTGTTGAATAAATGATCTTATGAGGATTGGAATGATCTTTAATTTTAATCAGGTTATTGCTTTGTTCTAAACGCACCATAATATCATTAAAGTCATTTGAATTATCAACATATCTATTAATGATCTTAGCAAGATCACCACGATTAAATGTCGACTTCTCAAATGAAATCAACTTCAATACTTCATTAGGGTTTTCTTTAATTTTCTCTACAGATCTCTGTTTTATTTTTTCATTGGCTTGTACCGCATTGCTAGCAAGTCCTTTTTTACCCATTGCATAAGCAGATTGCCCCAAATGAATGGTCGGTTCTATGGATAAACCACGCTCTTTGTAAGAACGCATAT
Source organism: Bartonella sp. AP30XZML (assembly GCF_042195945.1). Lineage (NCBI taxonomy): Bacteria > Pseudomonadati > Pseudomonadota > Alphaproteobacteria > Hyphomicrobiales > Bartonellaceae > Bartonella > Bartonella sp. AP30XZML. Next base: position 2,394 of record NZ_JBHIPJ010000114.1, read on the forward strand.
CTACTTTTATATCATGACCCGCAAGTGCAAGATGCCTCGTTGCAATCTCACCCCATGAGTTGCGTAAATTCTTCAATGCATCTTTATGACCTATGACGGTTTCATAAACTATACGCTCTTCTTTTCTTATAGCATTCCCTTGTCTATCACGAATAGTAACAAGAGATTTTTTTACTGTTCCATCTTCATTTAAGACAGCTATTTTTTTGGGACCAAAACCATTTTCTAAAACTGGACGTAAAGTATGCATAATATGCACATGTGGATTTCCTTCCTTGTCATGAAAAACCCAATCAGAAACAAGACCACGTGATGAAAAGTTTTCTTTTACAAAGTCTCGTACAAGAGAAATATTTTGATCTCGTGATAACTCTAATGGCAACGCTATAACTATTTCTCTTGCCAACTGTCCATTCACGCGCTCACTATTTTGCACAGTGTTCCACAGCCATTCACTTTTTTTATCATTTGTATCAAAATAACTGAGTTGTTGTGTAATCCACTTTGGAGAACCTTCTGGAATATTCATTTCTGAATGTACAAGGTCTCTATCTTTATCATATCTATGCGTATGAGATCCTTCTAACTCATCAAACATCCTTGTCCTATGGCGATAGGCAGCCGCCGAAATTGCTGATTTTCCAGCACCAATAATTTTAGCTTGTAAATGTGTACTTGCCATAAGATATAATTACAAAAAATTGTGTTTATTTCACAGAAATAATCTATAGCATAAAACGTTTTACTTTAAAACGTATAATTGCGCCTTCAAAAATCTTTTGAAAAAAGACATTTTTTCAGGAGCGCATAAATGCGCACTATTAAGTATTGTTATTGGAGATTTGTTCTGTTAAGTAAAAATAAAGATTAAAAAATAAAAGAGAGTTTGAAATGTCACGTAAATCTTTAGAAAAACTTATGGAAGAAAAAAAAGCTCTGGAAGAAAAAAGTAAAAAACTTCTTGAAAGAATTAAAGCTGCTAAAAAACAAGAAGGGGAAAAAATTGCACTATTAGCAGCTGAAGCGGGTTTAACAGAATTAAATATAACAAACGATCAATGGAAAAATATTTTCGAGGAGATTAAAGCCCGATTTCAAAAAGAACAGCAAAAAACTGAATAATCTTGGTAACTCTATAAAATCACTAAGACGCATTGAAAAAAGGAGGAGATTTTTGAGTGATGAAATAAGACGTAAAGATGCACGTGAAAAAATTATTCTAGGCGGTCTTGTCGTAAAGGCTGGTCTTAAAAATGCTGATAAGTCTTTTATTTTAGGATGTTTAATTCATGCTGCAAAACTTGATATAAATTCAAATGAATATAAAAATTTACAAAAAATAGGACAACATTCTTTTACCGATACGCGGGGTCAAAATGATAAACAATCTAGATCGTAAACAAATCATATTTTTAATATGTCCTTTCCTCTTTTCAATCATAATTCTTTTTCTTGTAAACATAACAATAAATAACATTACAGAAAATGGTACTACCCAAGATGCTTATTGGTTTGTTCGTTCAAAACCTCTCGATATTCTCGTCCTTATTGCACTTTCATGTTCTTCATTTATTCTATTACAAAAAAGACATATAAGAAAAAATATCACCATAGCATCATTAATCTCCTTTTGTCTTTTTGCTGCCTACTACAGTATAAATGAATATATAAGACTAAGTCCTTATGTAGGACAAAATAACATGACATGGGCTGATGTTTTTCCTTTCTTTGATAGGATGGTTTTGAGCGGTTCAATCATTGGTATTATTATCCTTGGTTTCACGATGAATCTATCGTTGCCAAAAAAATCGCCTTTGAAAAAATCAAAAAATACGATCTTCGGCGACTCTCAATGGATGAATATAAAACAACTTGAAATGATCTTTCCAAGTGATGGTGAAGTAGTTATAGGAGAGCGCTATAGAGTCGACGAAGATGTTGTTAAAGATGTCCAATTTAATCCCAAAGACAAAACAACATGGGGGAAAGGTGGTAGCCAGCCATTGTTAACATACAAACTTGATTTTGATTCAACTCATATGTTATTTTTTGCTGGTTCTGGTGGTTATAAAACAACCAGCAATGTTATTCCAACTTGTCTCAAATATTCCGGTCCACTGATCGTTTTTGATCCTTCAACTGAAATCGCTCCAATCGTTGGAGAAGCACGACATAAATTAAACGAAAATACCGTACATGTTCTTGCTCCTCATGGAACTTCAACAAAAACTTTTAATCCTTTAGATTGGTTATTAGATGAAAGCATTCCAGCCTATGAAAGGGAAGCGGGTTTAGTTGAGATTGCTAGACTCCTTCTTTCCGAAAACCATAAATCAACTTCAACCGATCAATTCTTTGTATCACACGCACATAATTTATTAACAGGACTACTTGCACATATCGTCTTTTCTGATGAGTACAAGTCAGAGGCAAAAAACTTAAAAACACTTCGTATGATTGTATCGGAACCAGAACCATCGGTTATTGGAAAATTGCAATCAATACAATCAAGTTCTTCATCGCAATTCATTCGTGAAACTCTTGGGGTCTTTACCAATATGGCACCGCAAACTTTCTCTGGTGTTTATGCTACTGCTTCTAAGGATACCCAATGGCTTTCCCTTGATAATTATGCCGACCTTATAAGTGGTAACGACTTTAAAACAACTGATGTCGCAAAAGGAAATATCGATATCTTTTTGAATATTCCGTCCAAAATTCTAAAATCTTACCCTGGTGTGGGACGCATTCTTGTCGGTTCTCTTCTCAAAGCTATGGAAGCCGCAAATGGAAACTATGAAAAAAGAGTCCTCTTTGTTTTAGATGAGATTGATCTGTTAGGATATATGAACATCTTAGAAGAAGCTCGTGACCGTGGGCGTAAGTATGGAATATCTCTCATGCTCTTTTACCAATCTGTAGGACAAATTGAACGTCACTTTGGTTCATCAGGTGCTATGGCATGGTTTGAAAGTTGTGCTTTTGTAAGTTATGCCGCTATTAAAGATATTAAAACAGCTGAAAATATATCAAAGGCATGTGGTAAAATGACTGTTGAAGTTCATGGCAAAAGCAAAACCCTAGGGACATCAGGAGCAAAAGGAACTGAAAGTCTAAATGTCCAGCAGAGACCTTTAATTTATCCTCATGAAATCACCCAAGAAATGCGAAAAGACGAACAGATCATTCTCATGCAAGGGCAGCCCCCTATTCGTTGCGGACGTGCCATATATTTCAGAAGAAAGGATTTAAGGGCTCTTGCTAACAAAAATAGATTTGCCCCTAAATAATAATATCTCCTAAATAGAACTCACTTCGTTCGTCCATAATCAATAAAATGAGAGGCTATCCGCCTCTCAAACTCTCTGGAACGCTCACCAAAATCATGAGATCAGACCCGCGTTCAATGAGAGGACTAACAATCCTAGGTTCTTAGTGTCAAGGAAACCATTACATGGCGCCTAAAGGCGTCCTTGACAAAGAACCTAACGTCTTGTTTCGTCCCTCTCACGCGGCTCCGAAATCATGATTAGAAGGGAGAGCTTTTAGGGGTGCCTAAACAGCACCTTATAGTATGAAAAAAACATTTGATTTCTTAACTACGTGGATAAAAAAATTATTTGTAAAATAGTGGAGGTTATGGACGGCTTTGTTGTTTTTGTCATACCTAAAAGGCAAAAATAGATTTGAAAAGGAATGGATTACAATGCCTCAACATCCTATGGCTATAATAGCGAAAAGTAATTTAAACGGATCTGATCTCAAGGTGTTTTTCATTCTGGCTTCTCGTCTTGATTTCGAAAATCTATTAGTCGTCAATCAAACGGAATTGGCTAAAAAAGTTGGTATTACCAGACATCACTTTAATCGAAGCGTAAAAAGACTAATAGCTATGGATATTCTTTTGGAAGGTCCTCGTATTGGTATTAATAGATCCTACCGTCTCAACCCAAACCTTGGTTGGAAAGGTAGTGCTAAAATCCACAAAATAGCTCTTAGAAAGAACTTAAAAAATCGCATGAAAGCAGCCGGTATTCAAGGTGTATATGAGAATAGAAAACCTTTAGAAATGGACATCAGTAATCAAATAGATCTTGAAGATTATCTTAGATGAAAAAATAATTAGCTCCATTTATCCATAAAATAAGAGGCTACCACACCCTCATCAATTCAAAATCTGCTTTAGCAGGCATTTTTGATGCTTAAAATATACAGATACAGAAGAGAGAATAAAAAATTAATAAAAGCATAGTAGTTACGCTTCACAATGTTACCAATAATGGTAACATTGGAGAGCTTGACGAACATTCTCTAATAAGCTTTTACTTGAAAAGCATAAGATCAGAACCGGGAGGAGCTAACCGTAATAGGAGCGTATCGTACCCCCAATTGACAGCTAAACTTAGAAATATCAAAACTATATAACCAATAACCATTGCTGTTTGGTGTTCAAAAGGTGCAGAACCCGCTACATATCCAGTAAAAAAAATAAATAACACTAGTAAACTCCCCCCTGCTATAAACTCTGTTAAAATAATAACCGGTTTACGAATAAGCAAAAGAAAAAGGAAAAGGGGAAAAAGGCAAATTTTCAATATCTTATGTAATATTTTATAAACGATAGAAAACACTCTACGCATTATAGTTATTAAAATTAATTGTTTGGAATTTGGATTTTTCTCTTTTTTATTTAATTTATTAGTAGATAGAGTGTCCATTACCCCCTCCAATATTTTTATCTATAAAACGCTTTATGGCTATATGATACGTTTTATTTTATTCACGATTATTTATATACCTATATAGATAATTATTTCAATTTTATGATTTTTTAGTGCTTAATGAACTTCTTTAGGTTAATAATGTTTTGAATTGACACCTATAAAGGCGTCGGGCGCTCAAAACACAGCCTAAAGTCTGTTGTTATGCTTTCCCCGTAAAGGTATTATATGACATAACCACACCCGACAAAATCATTATACGTTTTTAAAACATACAAAGACAGTCGGTTTTTGAAAAGCAAAGAAGATTGTTTCGTAATCTATTCGCTTTAGGATTAGTGTTTTGATCACTTAAGTATTTATATAGCAAAATACCCATTTATTGTCAACTATTTTTTGTCTTTTTTTATAATATTTTCAAATATTTATCTCATAAAATAGCTTATAATTTTTATCTCTTTCTTTTGTAGTATTTGCCCCTAAAAGCTCTCCCTTCTAATTATGATTTCGGAGCCGCGTGAGAGGGACGAAACAAGCCGTTAGGTTCTTTGTCAAGGACGCCGTTAGGCGCCATGTAATGGTCTCCTTGACACTAAGAACCAAGACTTGTTAGTCCTCTCATTAAAAGCGGATCTGATGTCATGATTTTGGTGAGCGTTCTAGAGAGTTTGAGAGGCAGATAGCCTCTCATTAAAAAATAAAGTTTGTAAATAAAAACTATTTTTATTGTCAATCTACTGAAATTCTTCTATGAATTAATCAATGTGTTGATTGCATACGCAACAATCAACAAGGGATTAAAAGCCTTAAATTATAGCGTTAGAATTAGCTCACTATGTTGGGCTTCCCGGAGTTCCGGGAGTTTTTGTTATGTCCAGGTGCTTTTCAGCACTAAAAGCAAAAAGCTGACTATAATTCAGTACTTTTAACTCCCGGAATACCAATGCGAGGGCGCTCGCACCCGGTAGGGGGGAATTTAAAGTGCAAAACAAAACTCCACATTTTAATGACATTTCTGTAGGCAAAAGAATTCGTCATAAACGCATTTCAATGGGAATTTCTCAGACCGAATTAGGAAACAAATTAGGAGTAAGCTTCCAACAAATCCAAAAATATGAAAAAGGCTCAAATCGTGTAGGAGCTGGACGCTTGCAGGAAATCGCTAACATACTAGATGTTCATATCTCCTTTTTTTATACCGATATTTCACAAAAAAGAAATATTCCGTACCCTTATGATGAAGAAATTTCCAGTAAAGAAGAATATTTCCTTTTAAAAGGTTTTAGAAAACTTAATCCTAAAAAACAGAAAGCAGTTTTGTGTTTGTTTTCTGAATAAAATGAAAACTTTTAAAATTATAGCGTACAAACTAATCGCTCTGTTTATAAGCATTCATTAATATTTCTAGAAAATCACCATGGCGATATCGCTCTTGTTTAGCCATCAATTTAAAACGATTAATGATATTTACGCTAGCTTTGATATTTAATTGTATCTCAACTGACTGTTCACGACTTGGGAAAGTTGCTGCCTTATCTATCTCTTTGCGTTGTACAATGTTTAAAGAAGATTGAGTTTGTCGTGGTTTAAAATCATCAAGTTCTGAAAAATTTAATGGTTTTCTTTCTGTACTCATTCTTTAATTTCCTTTCTCTTGAACTTTTTTTAGCTTTGTAATGACTTCAGCAACAAATGCTTCAACATTGCCAATCGCAGTTTCTAAATTATTAACTTCCTTTGGATTGAGATTACGATGTGAACCTCCAGTTGCAAAGATTGCGGAAAAAGCATCACGTTCATTGATTTCTGTTTCAAAAACATCAAGTTCTGGGTTTTTTCTAAATTGAGATGATACAAAACGAGCAGTTCTGGATTTTGCAACAACTTTAGATTGCGTAAACAAAACAGAATAAGCGATAAGACGCCGGACAGCTTTCATATCTCTGTGAATTTCTTTTATAATTTCGATAGCTGCTATAGCATCTTGCTGTTGTTCCTTCATAGGAACAATTACAAAATCAGATTGACTAATTGCATAACTAGTTAAGCGTGATGCTGTACCTTCTAGATCAACAATTACGAATGGATCTCTAGTAGATGCAATTTCTATTTCATCTAAAATAGTTTTTTCGGATTCATTAGTAACGACAGTAAGATTATCTGGTTTACCCGGCAATTCAGACCAAGTGGTAATAGGATGTCGAGGATCAGCATCTATAATTGTAACAGGTTTAGCATGTGCAAGTTCACAAGCAAGGAGCAAAGCAGATGTTGTTTTTCCACTCCCCCCCTTGGAATTAGCAAAGGATATGACAGGCATTTAGTTACTTTCTAAATAGAATATAGTATTATATAGTATTATACCATAAGGTATAATAAAGTATTAAAATATACCCTTTATAAGGAAAAAAAATGACCAATAAACCCTTTCAAAATCATAACGATAAAGTTTTTAAAAACGTTAGCAAATTTTTTGAAACTTTTAATCAAAAAATAGATTGTTTTAACAAACCCGATACAATACAGCGTGATGGATTTACAGAAGTTAAAACAAAAAGAGGAGATAGGAAAAAAATAATTTTTCTATGAGAAGTTCGTCAGTTAAGTTTACTATACCTTATGGTATTATATAGTATGGTATAGTACTATACTAAAAGATACCTTTATGTTCTTGGCATGGTAATGATAGGCTTTATTTTTGTAAGCTTGATGTTTTTACGTTCAATAAATAAACGTAAGGTGTTCACACTAACTCCTAATGTCTTAGCAATACGGCTCTGTGATAAACCAACATTTATAAATGCTTGAATTTCATCAATATGATTGTCCAGCTTTAATTGCGTAGCTTTACTTCCTTTTGGCCGGCCAAGTTTTATTCCTCGTTGACGAGCAACATTTAACGCTTCTTTTGTGCGTGTTTGAATTAAATGCCGTTCAATTTGTGATACCATACCCAATACGTTTGCAATGATATCGCTTTGTAAACTTCCATCCATGATAAGGTTTTGTTTCGTTATATGCACAATTAAACCACGTTCACTGGCTGCTTTGAGAATTTCTAAAACAGCAAGAGAAGAACCAGCTATACGAGAAAACTCCGGTGTGAGTAAAACATCACCACACTCCGCTTTTTCAATTAAAGCACCAAGTTTACGCTTACGCCAATCTTTTCCTCTACTTGCAATTTCTTCCTCAATATGAAGTGGTGCAAAGCCATTTTTATTAGCATATTCTAACAATCCGAATTTTTGATTTTCTGTATCTTGTCCATCACGAGAAACACGTAAATAAGCATAAAATTTTGGCATTTTCAGTAAAAAGGTTATTTTTGATTAAAACTGATATATTATTGCATAGAAAAAATAGGAATTAAATATACAATTTTCGTTCATAAAAAATGATCGTTTTTTCTGATATTAGAAGTTGTTATATGTGTTTTTTAATTTCATTTTTTTAAGAACGGAAAAAACAATTAATCATATACGCAGTTCTGAATGGGAACCAAGACGTAATAATTCTAATGTATTAGTTTCAGGCTTTCTATAAAGCAAAATAAGATCTGGTTTAATATGGCAATTATAACAATCGTGCCAACCCCGCCAAGCACCTATCATCCTATGATCTTTAAAACGTACTTCCAATGGTTTGTCTTTTGCCAATGTTTCAATCACAAGGAGTAAGTCTGTTTTTAATATGTGAGCGTGCTTTCCTTTTTTTTCACGTTTAACATCACGCCGAAATAATCTAGTGCTGATAATTTCCCTCATATGTCTTGGCTTAAGCGCGCTTTTTTAATTCGTTTTTTTTATCTTCATCATTGCAGATCATGTTTCGCAAATCATCTAATGACATACTTTCCATACACCCATCCTCTGCATCCTTGATAGCTTGTAGCGTTTCTGGAGAAGGTTGAAAAAGATCAAGCGGTAAAACTTCATTTTTAGCAATATATACCATCAACATACGTACAGCATCGGAAATAGTTAAACCCGTAGATTGAATAACCTCTTCTGAAACGTGTTTGATAGCATCTGGGACATGGACTTGAATTCTTGCCATTATCCAAAGCTCCTTTTCATTTAAGCTAGTTTTAGTTCACTTTACAGATTGATGAATTTTGACATTACCTTCAGTTCTAAATAAATAAACAGGCAAGGCTTTATCTACAGCAATATTTGTTAAAAACATACATACGACATCAGATATAGTTAGACCTGCTTCTTCAATAACAGCACTTGCGGAAACATTTATATCATCATGAATTCGTACCTGAATTCTTGCCATTATCTAAAACTCCTCTTCAGTTGAAGTACATTGTACTCAAATAATGTCTTTTTGTATATCTATCAAGAGTTAAAATTGAGAATTTTTCTTACTTAAATTATTAACCATTAGTATTAGCCTTATCAGGCGAACATTTAAGCAGTTTATCCATAACGCCATAAAACTTTATCCGTTAGAAAATGAGAAATAAAAAAGAAAATAGATTAAATTTTTAAATGTTGAGAACGCTGTTGAATAACATTGATGATTGCATCAAAAACTTCAGAACGCAAACCTTTACCCTCGAGTTCTTTCTTTAATTTTATTGCTTTATCATTGATTAAATCAGTCATTCTTTTTATTTGCTTTTTTAAGGACAATTGAGCGGATTTAGTATCCGCAACCATTTTATAAAAATGACGTAAATATATTTTTTTAGGTATATATTCTCCTCCTATTTTCATAGCCATTTTTTGAGATAAATCTGAATAAATAGCTGTGCTTAACAAATCATATGCAGGAGCAAGTTCTGGTTTTTTCTGTTGGTAAAGTAGTGAAAAGTTTTTGCCATGCGCATCGGCATTACCAATTAAATAATTAAAAATAATTATATTAAGGAAATTCAGTTGATCAGCAGCAGGACGCAATGTATGCTGGAAAATAACGGTTTGACACGCAGCAATACTAGGTCCTCCTTCACATTCATATTTAAATTCTGGAGCTATACTAAGTGCTTGACAAAAATCCTCTTGATGAATACGCAAAACTGTTCCATTAGAAGATATTTGACGATCATATCGAGTGATGAGACAATAAGGTGTATTATTGACAAAATGTAAATACACTTCCGGCACATTAATACCCACGAGTTTTGCCAATTTCATACAAAAAAGCTCATTATGCGCACTATCATTAATATGTTCAATGAGAGGTTTCAAAATATGCGTGGTCGGATCACCCCCTTTAATGAGTTGAACACGATTATCTTTAAAGCCAACCGCTAATTTATCTTGTGCACCCGCAAGAGACAATCTGTAGCCATCTCCACCAGCAAGCATTGGACGACGTTTAATACACTCAAGAATTTCTTTCAATTGAGTATCATCAAGAGTTTCTACATCATCTGTTGGCAAATTTGGAACTTGTCCATGTGGATATAAAGCGAGAGCACCAGCACAATCTCCCCCAACAACTTCAAGCAAAGCAAAAGCATTTCGTTCAGAAAGACCTAAATAAGTTGCTAAACGATATCTTACATTATCATCGGGTAAGAGACCGGAAAAAAAGGCTTTTACTGCTTGACCTTTATAAGCTTCAACACGAGGAGGTAGGGAGACAGAGATGCCCTGTAAATCTTTATACAAATAATCAGTATCGTAGAGAAACGTGAGATCTCCACTTTTTTCTTGTTGTAATTGACCTACTAATTTTGCGTGTAAATAAACATCAAGTGTACGGGTCATAATTTTTCATTTTCAATCTGAATATCAAGACCAAGCATTGAAAGCACATGTATGGTTTTTCCAACATGACAAGACTCTTTGCCTCTTTCTAAATCACGGATAAAACGCACACCAACCCCTGATGTAGCTGCTAACTGTTCTTGTGTTAATCCTTGTTTTTTACGTGTATTTCTAACAATAAAACCCAATATTTTCATTCTGCTTTCAATCATAATCATCCCGAAAGGGATGATTATATCATTTCATGCTTTTATTACAAGAAAATAAACCTGTACGGGACGTTTTTATCCCATATACTCCTAAAGCCTTATCCCAAGAACAAAGAAGAGTGCATATTTTGCGTATACTTCATACAGAAAAAAATTCAGTAGTTAACTGTATCTAAATTGAATCCGGCTGTGTTTAATAGTTCAACAAGTTTTGGGAGCGTCTCTTTTACGTGTTCATTAAAAGGAATATAATTAATCCCTTCATAATCTAAAGGTACTTCAACATCTCGTTTTTTTAAAATAGCAATATTTCTGCAAGAAATTATAGGAAACAACATACCCATTTTAAAAATAACATTTTGATTAGCGCGCGGTTGTGCGTCTTTTTTATCAGCAGATTTTGCATAACCAATGTCATCGGGAGTAAGTAGCACAATACCAAATTTTGGAGAATTAGTTTGCATACTAATTTCTTGTTTAAAATCCTCAATAGTAGTTAAATCATCACTACCAAATTTCAGAACGTATGGTTCCAATCCAAGCTTAAAAAGAACACGTTCAGTTTGTTCTAAAATAGTATGATTATTATATACAATAAAAATTTTTGGCATTTGGATCTCCCCTAAAAAATATATGCATTTGACCCAGAGGGCTTATTATTCCTTATCAACGAATAATTGCGATAAAAATTTCTCCCAATCTATATTTTCCTTTAATTTATCATTAGTCTCTTTATCAAATTTTATTTGTTTACCATTTACAGTAAAATAAAATTCAACACTTTCGATATCATCATGATTGAGCATTTCCAACGCCTATAATTTTAATTATGTTACATTTTTTATAATATTTTCAAATATTTATCTCATAAAATAGCTTATAATTTTTATCTCTTTCTTTTGAAGTATATGCCCCTAAAAGCGCCCCTTCTAATCATGATTTCGGAGCCGCGTGAGATGGACGAAACAAGCCGTTAGGTTCTTTGTCAAGGACGCCGTTAGGCGCCATGTAATGGTCTCCTTGACATCAAGAACCTAGGATTGTTAGTCCCCTCATTAAACGCGGATCTGATGTCATGATTTTGGTGAGCGTTCCAGAGAGTTTGAGAGGCAGATAGCCTCTCATTAAAAAAGTATAAAGGATCTAATAAAATAATTGCTAAATAAAAATATCTTGTATATATCTTTTTTTGGAGGAAGAGGTTCTAAAAAGTTATCCCCGCTAGGATAAGTTGATCATTTATCTCTTTCTCTTTTTTTAAAATCAAAAATTTTTCTCATTTTCGACCTTCTTTACGCCTTTTAAAAATAAGGATTAATGGCACTAAAGATGAATAATTAAAATATTTATTTCGTATATAAATTATTATTTATGTAAATTTAAAAACTCCAATTACCTTATTTAAAAAACACTTTTTATGACATAATTAAATATTTTTTGCCTATTGTCCGGATTCTTTTTCCAAGTTAGCATAAGAAGACATCTCATTAAGAAAGGTTTTTCTGTGGAAGAAGAAGTAGCAAAAATCTATACAAATGATAGTAAGCATGAAAAATATCAAGATAAACTAGAATATTTGTTCGATCAACAGCATAAATATATGCAAGAATTTAGTAATACATTGGAGGCAAAAAAATTACATGATGTGCGAAGTGATTTGTACAATTATCTTCGTGATATTGGACAAAATGGTGATATATCGTTACTCATCAGTAGTGAGCGCTCTTTAACAGAAAATGATTTTATCCAATACGGTAACAGTAAAGCTATGATCAAAAGTTTCAAAAATGCTTTAGCTTATATAGATGTCATTAAAAAACATATAGCTCTTGTTAGTGATCCTGTACAATACCAATTTATAAATAAAACACATAGCTTACCCAAAAACCGAAAAGGTGGATTGCCTTATGATGAGGGGCGTAAAGCAATGGTATGGCATTATAAATGGCTAGAAGATACAGGATTATACTTTTCAACCTCAATTGAACTATCGATCAACGAAGCACGAAAAGATAATATGAAAGCAATTCAAAAACTTTACGAACAAATGCAAGCAAAAGCTATCGATATAGATTTTTCATAATATTGGACAGGTAATTTCAAACTAACAATATCAGTATCGTATACTGAAAATATGCCATATTAGGATGCAATACGTTTTAATTTTTTATCTACTTTTTCCTTAAGCTCATAGTAACGAATGATAAAAAGACGCAGATCAATAGCCCTTGTTGAGCGAGTATATCGATCGTTATCATCTATATGTTGGCGACCAAAATATCCAAAATCCCATATTACAATCAACCCACAATCATACAAACTTGAAAGAAGTACACTAACACGTCCTGGACTACGAGTCATAAAACCAATATCTTGATTGCTTTTAAAAATAATAGGAACTCCACCTTTTTTAAAGGCTTTATCAGGCGTTATTTCTAATAAGGTAGAAAGAACAGAAGATTCTGCTCTACTAATTAAATCAATATGAGATAATCGATAAGCCAGCTTGCTTAATTTATTGCGGCTTATTGGTTTATATTCAACGTTCTCTGCTATTTTCTGATATTCTAGATGTTGTGCAGTGAAGCGCCGCCCTGTTGTTTTCTTTGTTTTATCCATTTATTTTTTCACTTTAATAAGATTTTTTATGCAAATTTTGACATTGTTAGATTATTTAACATTTTATTGAGTTCAAACTCAAACAAAGAGCTTTTTTCTTCGTTTAGCTTTATTTTCTGATTTTTTTCTAAGTTTAAACTATTTATTTCTTCTTGATCAGCTTGTTTCAATAAAGCGAATAAAGAACGCTCTAGATATAATTCTCCCTTTTTTTCTTTATCAATCATGCCGCGGAGATATCCTCCTGGTGATTTTACGAGTCCTCTAGCATATTTTTCAAAAATGATAGCAATTGCCAGAGCTGTTTTTTTAAGTCCCATGATTTTTGTAGCTTGTTCAGCGGCATGTTCTGAAACTTTAATCATTCTGTACATAGGATACATAGAATGTATCAAATCGCTTTCTGTTTGGAAACTACATTCAGAAAACAAGACGGCATTTGGTAAAGCCTTTTCTAGTATCTCCGGCTTAATTTGAGGCAATGTACTACCTTTTGAAGGAAGTGATGTTTCGGTTTTGCCGTTCTCTATATTTTCATAAGCCATTTTATCGTGACCGGAGGTCACATTAACGATTTGAGTGTGTTCAGAGTTATCTGAACACTCATTTTTGTTACAATTACAATTATAGTTAGAGGTTGTATTATGTAATTGCATAACATTTTTATTGTTTGTGCATAACATTTTTGTAAAAAATAAACGCTCTAAGAGCCAATTCAAAAGCTTAATAGCTTTTTCCAATTTAACGGTGGACGCTTTAAAAGGAGAACCAAGAACAGATTTAACTTTATTCATACGAATTAAAAACATTGAAGCAATAGGTGTAAATTTTATTTCTTCAATACGAAGCCGTAATCGACGACAAACGCCACAAAAGGTTCTAACCGCCATATCATGATGTTTCTTTTCTTCTTTACTCTTTAAAATAGAGTGCTGAAGTTCATGGTAACGCGCGATTAAAATGCTAAGATCAATACCACAAGCAATTGGTACATGATGAGCAGAACTAAAACCATAGCGTTTATAATTAGCAGAATCCCGCATCACAATAAGACCTTTATCAAAAAGGCGTGAAAGCAACCTACTTACGTGAACAGATGTACAACCAATTTCCAGACCAATTTGATGGTTGGTTTTAAAAACTATTGGAATTTTACCTTTTTCAAAATGCGTAACTGGTACAGTATTCAAAAGTTTAGCTAATAAATGGGCTTCTGTTCCTTTGATAAGATCAGTTATTGGTAAGTCTTGTACAAGAAAAAGAAGTTGGCTTCTAGTAATGTGGCCAATATCGGTATTATCAGCAATTTTTATATATTCCCAGTGCTTTGAAGTTAATTTTCTACCAGATGTTTTATTAACCATAATTTTTAAAACCTCTCATTGGAGGCAAAAAAATGCTAAAAATATCCCTTTTCTACAAAATTTCTCTTGCAGAATGCTTCACGATAAATTAAATTAGGAATTACTTTGTGGAATTTAATTTACCGTATATGTAGTACGGGCTTTTTAGAAACCCTTCTGTTAACGCAGTTGGGTTTTTATTTTTTTGCCATTATATTTCCCTCTATTTGAAACGACTCATAGCTTTGAAAAAAGCTTGTCAAGATAAAACGTATATTAAAAAAAAAAGATTTTCAATATGGTAAAGCTTTCAAACAACTGTTTTTTATGGCAATACAACCTAATACAACCTACAACAACAGCAAAGCGAAATAACATATAACCAAGGAAACGCGCTCTTATATCGCGCTGTAGAAAACAACCTATACGAGTAAATAAATTCTAAACACAATAATTTTTCTTTGCAAGAATTGTCCACCAAGGACTGTGTGTATGATGATTAACTTTTTTCTGATAAAGCTCGTAGTGGAATATTGACTTGATTTTTCAGTAGCGCTTGAAAGAACGTTTTATCAATAATGGTCAATGGGATTATAGCTCCCGTGATCTCTTCGCCAATCTTCTGGTTGTTGAAATTTGCGCGACCATAAAACATTTTGTGCTTTTAAAGCAGGTTTTTCTATTGTCTTTTCTTGTGCTTTAAAAAAAGAATTTTCATTATGTTGACTGAAATAAAAGTATCCTAAAATAATAATAAAAATTAAGACAATATATTTAGGCGCTGCTCGAAGATATTTTAAAAGTATCATT
>NZ_JBHIPJ010000115.1:0-3655 GCF_042195945.1 Bartonella sp. AP30XZML
TTTTCTTTCATCCTCAAAATGCGTTAGTAAAGCGCGTTCCTGTTTCGTTTTGTTGGTCACACCAAAGGTGTCATTGTCCATCAATTGCTGATAGCCTGCTAGCATCAAATTAGCTAAAAACGAGTCACTTTTCAGAGGTTGTACAAAATAGAGCCCTTTTGAATCTTGCAATTTATACCGGAAACCTGCTTTTTTCATGCACTCATAAACTGAGGCAAATTCACTCGCATACGAATTCATATCATTAGAAGAAGCATAAACCGGTTTCCAGCCACATTTTGATAAGGATTGTTGGATCATCGCTTTATCGACACCTGGTTTTTCCCATAATGCTAAAGTTGATGGAGGAGGTTGGTTAACACATCCAGCTGTATTTAAGAGAGCTATACAACTCAACAGTTTTAAGATTTTCTTCATTATTCCCCTCTTTCAATGGATTTATTTACAATAAAACAGCTCATAAGCTTGTTGATATTTTCTGTCACCGCTGTTTAAACAACGGTGAACAATATTGAGATGATTGGTTGAGGGAACAATCCCGCCATTCCAAGCGAAGGCAAGGATGGCGCATTGTTGATCATTACTTAAGGCTGGCATTCATCCGCGTTTTTATACCTTTTACAAAACGGGCTGTTTAAGCGCTTTTCGACACTTCTCTGTGGGATGACAGCACCAGGCTGACAAATGGGGAGGTCTTTATAATTATAGCACCAATATGGACCACCGTATCTATCACGAAATCCTGCTTGGACCATACAAGCATCAATAGATGCCATTTGATTTAAACTGAGGTTTCTATTTTCTGAATCAGGATCGATAAGACTCGGCATTCCACATTCTAATAAAGCTTTTCCTATCTCAGTAAAATCTGCTCCCTCCTTCAACCACCCATGTACTTCCCCTGGAGGAGGTTTGTCAATATTTGATATGTCACATCCAGAGACACTTAACAGAACTATCCCACTCAATAATTTGAACAGTGTATTCATTTTTTTCTCCATAAATAACCTAAACCTAAATTATCTAAAATTGCATAAGGTGCATAAATTTTTGCATTATGATATATTCCATAATTATCTTGACATTTTTTCCCCGCATTACCATAACACTTATGGGTACTAGGGTTATGCCCGATGAACGCTCCCCCTTGCTCTATCATTGGAGTTGCTGGTGGAAATATTGCATAAGGGAACCTCAAGGGTACCTTATAAGCAGTAGGTGGATTGTGACCAAATCCTGTACCAATGGGATCGAATATATGGTTTTGTAAATAAATATGATCTTTTTTACCATCACTCACATAATAGAGTGCATTCGCTATTGATTGAGAGTTATCAGCTGGTCCAAAAAGATAGATATCTGTTTTTTCTGCTATACCGTGAATGCCACGCTGTTCAAAGTCACGCATTCCATTACCCACTGTCAAGCTACCACGGCTATGCGCACTAACAATCGCCCCTGTATTGCCATAACGATAGATAAAATCTTGTAACTTCTTGGTCGAATTACTCCATCTCCCAAAATACTCATAAATCGCTACTCCGATCTCTACGAGCCTGTCTTTAGCTTGTGGGTGGTATGTAAAATAAAGGGGTTCATGCTCATTATCAGCTAACTGAACCGCATTACGCGCTGCCTCATCGGGTGTGTTAAAAATACCATTATAGAACATACGCCTGTTGCCATCAGAGCCAGCTTGTAAATGCTGCTCATCTTCAGCTCTTAAAAAGTGATATAGAGGAAACAATCGCGCCATTCCAAGCAAAGGCAAGGATGGCGCATTGTTGATCATCACAAACAAAACTTAAGGTTTGCATTCAGGTGCATTTTTATATTTTTTACAAAAAGGGCTATTTAAGCGCTTCTTGACACTGGGCCTCGGGATCACAGCGCCAGGACGACAAATCGGCAAGTTTTCGGCTCTAAAAGTATAACACCATCCCCCCCCCCTTTGGTCTTTATAGCGGAATCCTGATTGAATCATACAGGCATGAATTGTTGCCCATGCATTGTTGCTTAAATTTCTGTTTTCTGGAAATACATCATAAGGAGCTGGCATTCCACATTCTAATAATGCTTTGCCTACCTCAGTAAAGTCTGATCCAGGCTTTTCCCACATCGCCAAAGATGATGAAGGAGTTTTATTAAACTGACATCCAGCTATATTCAACAAAGTTACAACACCTAATAGTTTTAAAATTTGTTTCATTTTTTCCTCCTTAAAGGGACTTGTACTAGATTGGATGAGCCATAAACATATCGACATGCTGAGCTCGCATTTCCAAGACAGGTATGGGTATTTATGGGATTTGAGAACATATTCCATGTTTCTTTCCACCAGTTACTACCAGCAGGTATTGTCTCATAAGTATAGCCATTGCCGCCAATCCATCGGCTTACAACGTCATATCTATGCCCATCAAAGCCAATAGTGGTTTGTTTGCCACCACTCACATAAGCTAACAGACCGGATGCAGCCAAAACATTAGCCGCTGGTCCATGGAAACTGATCGTTGTATTGCCAGCTACATCATTTACACCTTCTTGTTTGAAAGAATTCATCATATTAAAGCCTGTCAAACTGCCACGGCTATGGGCATCAAAATGCAATCCTGTGTTACCATAGCGAGACATTATATCTTTTGCTTCTTGTGTGGAATTGGTCAAACCCCAAAAGTTATTTTCCATAAACTTCTGATAGCCCGCGACCAGAAGTTCTGAGATAGCAGAATCAGCTTCTGGAAACACAACAAAATAAAGCGGTGCATTTTTATCCTTCGCATGTTGCTCAGCATAAACAGCCGCCTCATAGGGTGGGGTAAAAATGCCATTGAGAGACACATGCACCTTGCCATCAGCACCTTCTTGCAAATGCTGCTTTTCTTCATCCGTTAAATAATGAAACTTAGGGATAGGTTGTCCACGAGCGTCTCTTATAGGCACCCCATTTGCATCTATTTCATAGAGTGTATTGCCATTTTCATCACGGTCGACCACAGCGATGGGGTGCTCTTTGATAAACATGGTTTTATAGGAGTCATCGCTGTATTTAAACCCTTCTTCTAAGAGTTGGGTTGCCATTTCGCGGTTTTCATGGACGATTTGTTCCAGCTTGCCTACATCGAGTTGTTGTACACCCTTATGGGCGCTGGCAGTATCACGATTAAGGGAGGCTATGGCTTGCTCAACGTCTTGTCCTGTCAATGCCTTCTGCCCTGCTTCATCAGTCAACACAATGGTGCCATTGCTGATAGCAGATTTGGTATATCCTTCCTCTGAATCTTTAGCTTTTGAATGATCTAAAACATTTTTAGCAATGTTTTTCCCGACACCATATTTGCCTTGATACATCGGACCACCCGCAGAAATGCTGATCCCATCGCTGCTGGCTTGCGCATGCGCACTGTTGCTGATGTCACTGGTGGTAATGCTTCCTGTGGTCAGGCTGTTTTTTTCTGCCGGCGCAGTGCTGGAAATAAGCCCTCCGGTCAGCGTTGTTTTGTCTTTAACGTTGATCTTAAAGCCGCCATCACCCGCTTTGATGCCTGATTGCTCCACAACACTATGATAATCGCTAGAGGATTTATCCTTGTTCAAGGAAATATTGGTTGTGGCTGTACCATCCTTTTCTCGGCTATTATAACCAATGGAAACA
>NZ_JBHIPJ010000116.1:0-1185 GCF_042195945.1 Bartonella sp. AP30XZML
AATCCATGAGCATTCTTGTGATGTCCTCTCCATTTGCCATCACTGTGCAAAAAGGTTTCATGATTGACTGCCCCAAATTCTAATCACCGGTGTAGCTTTAGGATAGGGGAGGGTTGGCAAAACGATTGTGATGCCTGCTTTTAAGATAGGTCCATGGTCTGCAAGACCAAAATTTGCTGCATAGACGCGTTCAACAGCAAGAGCTTGTTGACCCTTGGCATAGTATTTCCAGCAAATGGCGTCAACCATATCGCCTTCTTTTGTTACGTAAAGATCACTCATAGGTCTCCACCATATTCTCTTAACTTTATTGTAAATTCTTGTTTTTTTGGGGTGCCGTTATGATGAAAAATGCTTTGCTTTTCCTCTACAGAAAGAATGACAAACTTACCTAAGATTTTGCCTTGACCAGTCACAAGAATGTGAGGTCCTTCATGTGCCATTTGCCGTAAATATTCGAGCTGTCTGTGACCACCTTTGAAATCTGGATAAATCACACCAGTTAAAGAAAATTCCGCATTTGCAAGGGCAGGCAATTGAAGAGCTGCTTTGCGCCCNCAAAGCTAACATCATGGCGCTTAATCCGAAAGGCTAGAGGCTATGGCTAAACGTTGCTGTTTTGCATAGCGTTCAAGTGCTTGATTGACAGCGTCTCTGATTTCGTCCTTGAGACCATTGGGGACGGAAATATTTAAATTTGAAATCATCACGCGGGCATCTACTTCAACGGGCTTATGAACCGTAATTGGCTTGGGAGCTTTGAAGGCGCCTACTTTTGTATTTGTAGTCTGCATTTGTCCTGTTTCGACTACGCTTGTATTAAAGCCACTCTTGCGTTTTTCAGGTGGGGTATTTGTAACCACTGCTGTATCCAGCATTCTTTTTGCTCGTGTTTTAGTTTCATCAGTAAAGGTTTTAATGGTCTGCGTTGAAGTCTTGTCTATTGAAACATTAAAGCCTAGCTTTTCTTTCACCCAATTAGGCATCCAACTGGTTAATTTATTCATCATATTGCCAAAACCGTTATACAGATCATCCCATTTGCTTTTGATGCCCTCCCAAAGCCCATTAATAAGATTGGAGCCTACTTCCATTAAATCGACCCCAAGCAACCATTTAATGAGTTCATTGATTCCTTTTGCTATCCAATAGAGTGGTGAAAAGTTTTTAAAGAGCGTAAAGAGA
>NZ_JBHIPJ010000117.1:0-15879 GCF_042195945.1 Bartonella sp. AP30XZML
ATAAAAACAACAAATTATCACGTATTCCTACCTAATCCCACCTTTTCCCACTTAGTACAAAACCTAGTGTCAAACTACATTGATTTAACATGGAACAGATTTGAAATGAGAGAATCCCACGTTATTCGGGGTTCTAATTCAATATGAATAATGCTAATTTATTATTATAAATCAATATGTTGTAGCAGCAAGTTGACAAAGATCACATTTTGCAACTTGAATGAGAATTCTGACATTCTTCTTATTTCAATTCTGTTTATGTTGCACCAATAAAAATCGTCCGCTTACACAGCACAAACTGGATAATAACAAAAACTATTTTTAATAGCGCTTATGCACACTTTTATAAGAGACTGTTGCAGAACTAAGAGCTGGAAAATGAATGACTGTACGACCTTGTCAAGATCATAGCGTCCTTTTTCCATTCTTAAAATCAAGAATTCCCCCCCTATCATTTTCAATCTCATTTCCATAAATATGACGAAAAAGGTGTAACTACCCATAAAAAATAAATACATCGAAGCCAGATCTATTATGGTTGTTTGAGAAATTATCTGATAAAAAGAAAGAATATTTTTTCAATTCAGCAGGAATAAGTTTGTCTACTTTACGGCGTTGTTCTTCTCATAAAGCGCATACTTTTATTGTTGCTTGTGAGTCAATATCCAGTCCCCTCATAACCGCATATTAAAAGAAAAGAAAGAGTCGCTATTTCTCTGCGATACATGGCTTTGCAATAAAGGAAAACATATTGCTTCTATCTGATTGGTGTAATCTATGAAACAAGAAAAGAAGCCCATTGGAGAAAAATATGCCCAATTAGAGAAGAATGTAAAAATAGGAAACCAATGAAATTGCAAAAACAATTGCAAGAAAATAAATGCCTAAACTTTTTTCACAAACTCCGACTTTAAACTCATCTGACCAATCCCTGGAATTTTGCAATCGATATTATGATCCCCATCCACCAAGCGAATATTCTTTACCTTCGTCCCCCCTTTTAAAACAGATGAAGCGCCTTTTACTTTCAGATCTTTTATCACCATAACGGTATCTCCGTTTGTTAAAATCTGACTATTGGCATCATAAACAGTATTGACAAGAACCGTATCATCGTTTTTTTGTGGCCATTCATGTGCGCATTCAGGACACACAAAATTTTCACCATCTTCATAAGTATAAAGACAATCACAACGAGGACATTTGGGATATTGGGTCATAAATTCCCCTTATTAAAAGAAAAATCATTCATTATGACTGGTCATAAAGCAAGAAGTGCTTATTGTCCATTATTTTAGAAAAATGTTTCCCTTTGTTTCAATCCTCATCTGTCAACAGTGTTTATGAATGCCCTCATCACATACCATACATGGGTTTATAAAAATGATTGATCATTATACAACTCAAATGAGTCCCCGCATATCATAAAATTTACGCATTTCATTCTCTCTAATAAATTAATCAAAATCATTTTCTTATACATCACCAATGCAATTAACGAATGGATAAAAAAACAATTAGAAAAGGAACATCTCTGAATAAAACGTTCTCAAAGAGCTAAAAACTATTGCAGCATTGAGAAACAAGAAAATGATGTCCCCAACTTAACCTTTTATTTAAGTAAAGATAACAGTCATAATGTTAGAGAACAGACTGATTTATGATCATAGTCAATGGTTTTGTATATTGAATGAGAGCCGATAAATAAGCTGAGATTCTCTCAACCCCTTTTACATTGAAACAACCAAAACCTTTTGCATGTTACAAGTAGGAAAAGCCGTGTAAAACGATTATCCAAAATACTAAATACTCTCAAATATAAGAGCCAACATTGAAAGCGGGCAAAGTGAATAATGGTGCCGTCTTACTCTCTCATAAGCGTAAAAATGGTGCTGCTCAATGAAGGGACGGTTATCCCTTTCAAAGCAACACGCATAAGATGCGTTTTTAGTGTCTTGAGAGAGAAGATTCTTTAAAACAAACATATGAAATGTGCAACAATGATCGTATTTTGTTTTGTATGAGAAACATTCTCCTATTAAACAAAAATTTCTATCAAGCCATTGAGCAAACCCATTGGACATAAATGCTCCGATTATGCTCGATTATAATTTCCTACAGCATTTAGTTTTAAGAATCCGGCAGTTTTAGGAATCCGATTGATATGTAAGAGAGGAAAAAACAAAGAGAGCTTGAAAATGGAAGATCTCCCTTATGCACATAAAATCACGCCCCTAAAATCACACCCATGTGATCAATCATCATACCTTTACAAAAAAACATTCCAATGATCTTAGGTGATAATATCAGGGTGATCTCTCCCCAATGCTTGTTGTATATTTAACAGTTTTAATGCCACCTGTTGCAAAGGTTTAAGAACGTCTTGCGGATTAAAATTGTGTTTGCGCGGATCACTTTCATATTGTTCAAAATAAAGCCGTAAAGTAGCACCTAGCGTCCCTGTTCCCGACAAACGAACCACCAACCGTGCGCCATTCTCGAAAAAAATACGGATACCTTGCTGCGTACTAACGCTCTGATCAACGGGATCATGATATGTAAAATCATCTGCTTTTTTGACGAAAAATCCAGCAATTTCAGTTCCTGCATGTGGTAAGTGCGCACGCAAATGCTCTATAATTTCCAAAGCTTTGTCTGCTTCGACTTCTTCATAATCATGCCGTAACGTGTAAAAACGCCCATAGGTGTGCCAATGCTGTTGAACAATTTGTGCGACAGTTTTTTCTGTTACCGCTAAAAGATTTAACCAAAATAATACAGCCCATAAACCATCTTTTTCGCGGATGTGATGAGAGCCCGTTCCAAAGCTTTCTTCACCACAAAAGGTTACTTTTCCCGCATCCAAAAGGGTTCCAAAAAACTTCCATCCCGTTGGCGTTTCAAAAAAGTTTAGTCCTTTTTTTTCCGCAACCAGATCAGCAGCACGCCCCGTCGGCATAGAACGTGCTATCCCCACCACGCCTTTCCGATATCCTTTAATGAGGTGTGCATGTTCAGCCATAATAGCCAAAGAATCCGAAGGCGAAACAAATTGTTGACGACCAATAATGAGGTTACGATCTCCATCACCATCAGAGGCTGCGCCAAGATCTGGTCCTTTCTCTGACATCAATAAATCATAAAGAGCCTTGGCATAAACCAAATTGGGATCTGGATGACCGCCTCCAAAATCTGGCAAAGGAATACCATTAACCACCGTCCCTTCAGAAAATCCTAAACATTTTTCAAAAATTTCATGAGCATAAGGCCCTGTTACCGCATGCATGGCATCAAACCGTAAAGTAAGACCTCGATCAACGGCCTTGGCAATACAGTCGAAATCAAAAAGCTCCTGCATCAAAGAAACATAATCAGCGACAGGATCAATAATATCAATCCGCATGGCTCCCATAAAGATCGTACCTTGCCTATCTAAATCAATATCTGGTGCTTCAAGAATTTTATAAAAAGAAAGACGTTGCGATGTTGCAAAAATAGCATCACATAAAGAATTAGGAGCGGGCCCACCATTGGAAACATTGTATTTAATACCACAATCTCCTTCTGGACCACCAGGATTATGGCTTGCAGAAAGAATAAGTCCACCATGGGCATGAGTTTTACGAATAAGATGCGAAACGGCAGGTGTAGAAAGAATACCGCCCCTTCCCATTTTAATAAGAGAGACACCATGCGCCGCCGCCATCTTCAACACAATCTGAAGGAGAGTACGATTAAAAGTGCGCCCATCCCCCCCAAGAATCAACATTTTTCCTTCAAGAGGCCCAATGTTATTAAAAAGAGACTGTATAAAGTTTTCTACATAATGGGGTTGTTGAAAAACAGACACTTTTTTGCGCAAACCAGACGTTCCCGGTTTTTGCCCCTCAAAAGCCGTGGTTAAAACTGTCTTTACGGTCATATCAATCCTTCATATTCTTTCCTTTAACTTTAAGGTGAAGAGTATCCAAAGTCGACCATTAATTCTACTTGACGGAAGTGTGAAATATTTGCACACTCACCAGAAGTAAGAATTTTTAAAGAAGCCCTTTTATTTAAAACGCTTTTTGCCATATGTTTTTAAATACGAAGGCTGTTTTAAAACAAAATTTTCGTAAAAGAATACAGGAGCATCATGATGATGAAAAAAACAGTTCCCAATGTAACATTCCACACACGCGTACGCGATGAATCAGTGGATGGAGACAATCCTTATCGGTGGCAAGAAGTTAACAGCGATGCTTACTTTAAAGGAAAGCGTGTTATTCTTTTTTCTCTTCCTGGAGCTTTTACCCCTACTTGCTCAACCTTTCAGCTGCCTGATTTTGAAAAACTCTATGATGAATTTAAACAAGCGGGTATTGATGAAATTTATTGTCTTTCCGTCAATGATGCTTTTGTCATGAATGCTTGGGGAAAAGCACAAAATATCAAAAACGTGAAATTAATTCCCGATGGCTCTGGTGAATTCACGCGCAAAATGGGTATGCTGGTTGCAAAAGACAATGTTGGTTTCGGCATGCGATCATGGCGCTATGCAGCTGTTATTAATGATGGTGTGGTTGAACAATGGTTCGAAGAAACAGGTTTTTCAGATAATTGTGCAACAGATCCTTACGAAGTTTCTTCACCACAAAATGTTTTAAAAGCCTTGAAAAGCTAATTCCCCCAATCGTCTATTTAAACAAAATTTTACGACACAAATCTCCCTCCTCAGGAAATTTGTGTCGTTTACTTTTTGCAACCTCTATTCGTGAAAGCAGACACGATAAGTTGATTGTGCGCCTTCAGTGAGAAAATATTCCAACAATAATTTTTCAATAAATCTTTCATGTTTTAACGGCTTTGCAAAAGCTTGGAAAATTGCCGATGAAAAATCCCGTTGTGGGACTAAAAAATCAAAGAGTTAACAGCTGTTGCACGCTATCAAAAAATGAGGATGCAATTGCCAAATGCGCAAATTCATGCAAAACTCTCTCGGAAACATCAAGGATTAACATATAGATAAACTATGCAAAATCAACGCTCAGCTCCTCATATTGAGAAAACCTTTATGTTGAAAATGGTTTGATTTATAGAGATAATTTATAATTTTGCATATTGAATGTGAAAGCTGAATATCATAAGAGTGTCTCATTTTATCCCTTCTTATATTGCAACCATCAAAACCATTTTCTTGCCCACGACATGTGGGATTGGCATATGAATAAACGATTAAAAAGAGTGGAAATGCTTCTCGTAAATGCTTTCAAAGGCGAAAGCTGTGAACATCAAGACTGCAAGGTTCACAAAAGCATCAAGAGGGAAAATACAGATCAAACATTTGTTTGAAGAGGCGCACAGTTCAAATTAACTTATGTCTCATAAAAAGAAGCAAATATGGTATAAAAACTGCTCTGCATAAAGAACCGTTTATAAAGAAGATTCAATCAAAAAAATCCCGCAAACATTCCAATTCACATACCATAAACAGACTCATTACTGTTCTCATAGCCATTTATTCTAAGCTTTTATTTTTCTCTAAGAGAAAAACGGTTAAAGAAGTTGTTTATTCGGGTATTCTACCGTAAAGTGTGCTTCTATCTCTTCCTCTTCATCAAACTCAAAATCTTCATCACATTCAGGAAGACCAAAAATATCTGGATTGATGAAATAACAATCTTTTTTTGTCCCCTTCGCTACAATTTTATTTGTTTCTAATTCTTTGATACCTTCTTTAAAACTTTCAAAATTAAGATATTCTGGTTCTTGAATTGAAAGATCGCAAGTCAAAAATTCTTCAAGAATATCATGATCCAATGTTATCTGATCAAACCATAAATCCACATCATCCCCCTCATCTAACATTTTCCCTACCTGCCACAACATCACAAAAAATGCTTTCATACCACTAAATGATAGCCCAAAAATCATACGCCGACACGACGAGGCGCCTGAAAAGGTAATTTGCGGAAGATCTTCAAATCCGAAATTTGAAGGAAGAAGTTTAAATGATTTTCCAATATTCTCAGGTCTTTCAAGAATAAAGGGATTTCGTTCATAGAGCAGAGTAAAATCATATTGGACCATTTTCATTTCTCCGTTAAAGAATTGACTTTATGAAAAATGCATATTATTAGTAAGTTACCATTATGGCAGCTTACAATTCATCCAAACATGCTCCTGTAAAAAATTGTTCGATTTAAGTCATTCCATTGTTTTTTGAAGCTTAAAAAGTCTTTTAGGATAAAACGCTCTAGTTCTCCCTCCTTTTGCAATAAGGCTAGATTTTGTAATGTCCAAGAAGAGAACATCAAAGGATTTGATACTCATAGATGAGAATTCAAAGATGAAGCCAATATGAACTTGTCAATATTTTTATAAACTTTTGCAGAAGCTTTACGTGAAACCCTTTAATTTTCTCAGAGTTTTTGTTCGTTACAATTTTTTTTGCTCATTTTAACGCATTATCATCGCATCCTCAGAAGGGCACGTTTTATAGCAAATAGCGCTTATTTATCTCTTAAAAAATCTCTCTTTTATGCCGCACGCACTTCAAAACCCCGCTTTTGAACGCGTGCACCAACACGTATAAACGAGCAAAGCACAAATTTTAAAAATTGAATTTCAAATTTCCAAAATATTTCAAACAATCACTTCGATAAAGACCTTTACCATTATCATTTTTGGGCGGCTAAAATATCCTGTACTGTTTTGACCAATTGTTCTTCATCAACCGTCACTTGTGCTGGTCGACTTTCACGCCATGTTTGATTATCCTTAATTTCATGAGACAAACGCGCCCCTTCAATCAAATCTTTAATCTGTATTTTTCCGCTCTCACGTTCTTGTGAGCCTTGGATAACCACACAAGGCGCTTGGCGTCGATCTGCATATTTCATCTGCGCTTTTATCCCCGATGCCCCCAAATAGAGCTCAGCACGAATTCCCGCACCACGCAACTGCATCACCATTTTTTGATAACCAGCAACCGCCTCTGGCTCTTTATCCATCATCAGCACCACAACCGGCCCTGTTGTCTCCTTCATAGGCAACTTTCCAAGATTTTGCAAAGCAGCGATCAAGCGTGAGACCCCGATTGAAAAACCTGTTGCTGGAATGTTTTCACCACGAAAGCGTGCCACCAATCCATCATAGCGCCCACCACCACCAACGGAGCCAAAAACAACTTTCAGCCCATCATCATTGAAAACATCAAACAGCAACGTAGCCTCAAAGACAGGACCTGTATAATAATCCAGTCCACGCACCACCGATGGATCAATCTTGATACGATTCTGAAAGCCATTTGCGGCAAAAATTGCTTGCATTTCCTCAAGCTCACAAATTCCCTCACGCCCTTGAACATGATCACCAACCACTTCTTTAAGAGCCTCAAGCGTTTCTTCTGCTGTTTCAGCTCCAGCAGCAGTTAAGGTAAGAATACACTCAATCTCTTTATCCTTAAGCTCCGCCCCTTTTGTAAAGTCACCACTTTCATCCAAACGCCCTTTTCCCAAAAGCAAACGCACCCCTTCAGAACCAAATTTATCCAGCTTATCAATTGCTCTTAAGACAGTTAAGCGCTTTTCAGCCTGCTCATTTCCCCCCAAACCAATTTTCTCTAAAACACAATCGAGAATTTTTCGGTTGTTCAGACGAATGGCATATTCATGATGCTGAAACCCTAGTTTTTCCAAACTATCGGCTGCCATCATACAAATTTCGGCATCAGCTGCTACCGTTGGTGTTCCAACAATATCCGCATCAAACTGCATAAATTGCCGAAACCGCCCTGGACCTGGTTTTTCATTGCGAAAAACAAAGCCAAGACGATAACTGCGATAAGGCTTTGGCAAAACTTCAAAATTCTCGGCAAAATAACGAGCAAGAGGCGCGGTAAGATCATAGCGCAAAGACATCCATTGCTCATCATCATCTTGTAGCGAAAAAACGCCCGCATTTGGACGATCTGAATCCGGTAAAAACTTACCCAGCACATCTGTATATTCAAAAATTGGTGTTTCCAGTGCTTCAAAACCATAAAGTTCATAAACTTCACGAATTTGCGCAATCATTGTTTCAGTTGCATACAACTGTGCACTTGTACGATCAACAAAACCCCGGGGTAAACGGGCTTTGGTTTTTTCTTGTTTTGATAACATATTTTTCTCTAACAACAATATATATTCACCGATAACGTGTGTCTATCTTATAGAAACAAACGCTGCAATAACTTTATCAACTGGAAACTGGTAACAATATACATAAGCTTTTGCTTTTAAAAGATGCAAACCTTTACCCTTAAGGCAATCTACTGAAAATATTTGCATTTTCAATAGGAACATAGCCCCCCGCTCAACATGAAATGCCCGCTTAACATTCAATGAAAAGACATCTGTGCTTGTTGAAAGAAACCTCAAAGCGACTGTTGATTCTGGATAAATCGGAAGCATCCCCCTCAAAAGCCCTCCCTTTCAGAATTCTTCAGATTTATTACAGATGCAAAAATCCTCAAGACATCAGTGTGCTTTGCGCTTGTTCTGCAAAATGATTGATAACATTTTTTAAATCAACAATATTTCGTCCAGCATCTGTAATAGAGCGTGATACAGAGGGAATAACATTCTGCCAAAGTCTTTGTGGAAATTGATTTGCTAGTTGTGTCATTGTTCCACCTTGAGCGCCAATACCCGGAACGAGAAACAGACTATTTTTTAACTGCTCGATTGTGTCTTTTGATTCAGATCCTAATGTCGCTCCTATAACCGCACCTATGGGGCCAATATTATGATAAATAACCGAAGACTGACTATTATAATCACAAATACACTGTGCAAGATGAAGAGAGAGTGTCTGATCACCAATAAGCGCATTTCGTATTTGTTTCCCCTCTGGATTAGAAGACTGAACAACCACAAAAACCCCTGCTCCTGTTTCTTCTGCAACCTTTATCAGAGGAATAAGAGCATCAAAACCCAAAAAAGGATTAACTGTCATGGCATCCACCTTGAACGCACTACTTGGACCAAGCCAAGCCTTACCATAGGCTTCAGCAGTAGAGCCAATATCCCCCCTTTTTGCATCCGCCAGAACCAATATGCCTTGTTCGTGTGCATTTTCAATCAGTTCTTTGAGAGCTTGAAGACCTTCCACACCATATAATTCAAAAAATGCGACTTGCGGCTTTATAATACCCACTTTACCAACAACTGCTGTTAAGAGAATATCACAAAAATCTTTTAGACCTTTATAATCAAAGCTTAGTTTCCACGATTGCAAAACTTTATGGCTCGGATCAAAGCCAATACAAAGAGGTCCATAGATTTCACGATTTTTAAAAAAAGTTGAACGAAACATTTTATATCCTAACAAGATCTCTCTTTAAACTTTTTGATACAATCAAAAAGAAAAGCATTTGTCAAAAGAATACAATAGCGAAAACACAAAGAAAGATCTCTCTATACAAAATGTGCTTTTATTTATGAAACATAAATATATTCCCATTTGTAACGCTTATCATATGTTTATCAACAAAAACATTGTCATGAGATAAAAATTCAAATTTATGAAAGAATATAAACAAAACAGCATCTATATTATAATGACCTCATAAAGCCCTATAGACATGCCTTGTCGTTTTCACCCCCCTTTTTTATGATCAACAAAAACTCTCTATGAACGCGCTTTAAACAAAAGTTTCAAAAGAAAATGCCCCATCATGATGATCTCGATCTTAACTTTAGATCTTTCCTATTCCTTTTGGCGCATATCTATCCCTTTTGGAACATAATTAGCAAAAAGGCATTGTATCTCCAGCATATTCAAGGAGATAAAACATGGAAACTCGCATTCCTGAAAACACACCATTTGAGACGAATTTTCTAGGAGAAACATCTCTAGAAGAAAAATATTCACTCTTTCACACACCCATTTCATGGTCCGCAATCTTTGCGGGACTGGTGACAGCTCTTGCCACCTCAATCTGCCTCTCTTTTTTGGTCGCAGCTTTAGGCTTAAGCCAAATGGATTTCACTTCTTC
This sequence comes from Bartonella sp. AP30XZML, assembly GCF_042195945.1. Taxonomy (NCBI): domain Bacteria; kingdom Pseudomonadati; phylum Pseudomonadota; class Alphaproteobacteria; order Hyphomicrobiales; family Bartonellaceae; genus Bartonella; species Bartonella sp. AP30XZML. Next base: position 10,022 of record NZ_JBHIPJ010000117.1, read on the forward strand.
ATCCCCATTTGAAGGCTCTTTCCTCTCCTTTGGCGTGGGTTCCGTTATCGTTACACTGATTAGCCTAGCCTTGGGAGGCTTTGTAGCTGGACGTTTTGCTGAATCATCAGGGATTCTTCATGGTTTTCTCACTTGGGCTCTCATAACATTGCTGATGACCCTCCAAGCCATCCACGTGGTTTCTAGTACAGCAAAGATAGGAGCTAAAACGGCTTTAGAAAACAGCTCCATGGTCCAACAAACCGTTGACAGCCTAAAAAACAATATTTCCCCTATACTTGCAAAATTAAACAGTGAAAGTCTTGAAAAGTTTTTTGCAAAAAATAGTGACAATGATATCAATTTTGACCAACTTGGTAGTGAATTGCACTCCCTTCTCAATAAAAGTGACATTCCTGCTCTCAACCCTGATCGCTTGAAACAAACCTATCAAGCTGCACTCAATGATATTGGTTCTGCGATAAAAGCTTTCAAAAATGATCCTTCTCACTATCGCACCACTTTAAAAAATCTTGGTGAGCGCCTGTCTGATCGTGTAGAAGATCTCACAACAAAATTTGATCGAAGTGATATCATCAACGCGCTTATGAAGGATGGCATGACCCGTGCGGATGCACAAACAGCAGCCAACCATGCTGTTCAACTCTATCAAAGCGCAGAGGAAAAAACCGAAAAAGCCATCAAAGCCCTTGAAGAACAGGCAGAAACACTCTCAGACAATCTTGAGGATACGATCAAGTCAGCAAAAAACACTGCAACTAAAGCCACAAAAACAGCCTCCAATATGGGGTGGTGGGGCTTTTTAGGAAGTCTGGTAGGCGCCATTATTTCCAGTGTTTTTGGCTATTATGGTTATAGAAGCCGTAAGGACACTTTCATGCTTTAAAACTTCTACCTCTAAAGCAAATACATAAAAAGCTGCACGCATAGTGCAGCTTTTTTGCAAAATTTTCTTGATTTTTGTATGTTTTTCAACACAACAAGAATTTTCGAAATCCACGTGGAAGCTTTTATAATCGTGAGAAACAAGCCTCAAAATAAAAGATTTTTTTAATAATTCTATTTTTTATGTTTTTCCTTTAAAAAACTTCTTAAATGAAGTGTTGACTCCATCGATTATATATGCGTTACAGCATAACAAATATGCGGCTATTGCTCTATTTTTTCCATTTAAGCCAAACAAATTTCGCAGAAAAATATTCCTCTACGATCAACAACTTTTCTCAATGTGGGAAACATATCAATCTTACATCTCATGTAAGAGGAAGCATTATGCGGTTAACATTTCATCCACACACAATATGAGAGAATAAGTTGAATTCTCTGATACAAAGGGAATACTAACCTACCAAATTATCTATTCTCAACAAAGCAACACTCTCACCACTTCAATACCAGTATTTTAGTTTGAGGATACGAATACAATTTGCATTCTAGATTAAATGTATCAAATAAACAATGGTTTAACTTTACATGCTTCAAACAAAGGACAAAATTCTATAATCATGCGTTATTAAAATTTTTTTTGTAAATATTTTTATACAGATATCAAAAATCGTACCATTGCTTTCAATACAAGAAACCGACATAAAAAATTTCATATTGAATTACCAAAATAGTCTTTTACAAATTGTGATATTAGAGCAAACACTTCATTGGCTAATTATATGAAAAAATAAAATAGAAAATGCATTTTAATAAATATAAAAGCAAATTTTTTTATAAAAGAATATGACAAAAACTGATAAATCAACTTATGATCATGTTATTTATGATTCAGATATTGAGTTCAGTTTTGCACAATCGTTTGAAAAAAACGATGAGATTAAAGTTTATGCGAAACTGCCTAAATGGTTTAAAATTGATACACCTCTTGGATCATATACCCCCGATTGGGCTGTATTATTCGAGCAAGATGGGTAAGAAAAACTGTATTTTATTGTGGAAAGTAAAGGAAGTATTTTCGAAGACATGTTGCGCAATCTGGAAAAAGCAAAAATCCATTGCGGTCGTGAACATTTCAAAGCTTTAGGAGAAAATACCCAATATATTGTTTCTGATAATTATCAAACTTTTATCGATCAAGCACTTCAAAAAGATACCATAACAACTTGAAAAAATGTTTTGGCTATGGAAACAGCCCTCCCCTGTTGTTTATAAAATGCAACTTTTTCCTACTCTATAATTTACAAGCTCTTCCTTATAACCGATTTTAATTTTTATTAAACAATCAAGAGGTTGTCGAACATTTTCCAGAAAGGGCTGCACATTTAAGAAAAGAAAATTATAAACTATTGAGAATACATTTGACACCCAAACAATCATTTAATCATAAAAATGATCTATAAACAAACATTGGATTTTTAATTCAATAATTTGATTTATAAAGATTTTCACATTTTTCATGTTAAATAATAAATGCAAATGGAGCAGGCATGCACGTCTCGTGTAGGTTCTGCTTTTGCTCTCATGCAAAGTGAATTGACAGTAAACAGACTCCTCGATAAACTCATCAAAATCAGCTTAACTGATGGCTTCATTTTGGAGGAAGAGGGGTTTGTACACAAGAGAAGCATTTGGGGACCATCAGCACTTCCAATCACATTCATCCCAATATCGCAACCAACAAACGCGTATTAATTCTCAAAGCCTGTAATTTATAGAGCGGGACCAATATTTTAAAGAATATCAACAGGGGGCATAATAATGCAAAAGGTAGATTCCTATACAAAAACAGAAAGGTATGTCATATATACCGTCATTATTTCCAGCATACTTCCTCTGCTGGACGGGAGCATTGTCAATGTCATCCTTCCTAACCTTGCGCATTATTTTTCAGTCGGAGAAAATAATATACAATGGGTTGTAACATCCTATTTTCTCGCCACCGTTCCAGGGCTGCTAATGGCCGCTTTTGTGCAAGGAAGAATAGGTATCAAAAGCACTTGGCTTCTTGCAAGCTTCATTTTTATGCTTGGATCACTGGGGGTAGGATTAAGCTATAATTTTCCAACTATTATATCTGCCCGTATCGTTCAAGGTTTTGGGACCGGTCTTTTGCTGCCCCTTAGCCAAACCATCATTGCCTTACAATTTGGACAGACACGCGTGCGCCAAGCCATGGGCACCATAGCCGTACCAACAGTTTTCGCTCCTGCCTTTGGTCCGCTGGTAGGCGCCTCGCTTGCTCAGTATGTGTCTTGGCGTTTGTTATTTTTTATCAATATTCCGCTTATTTTATTGGCACTCACCCTTGGAGCAAAACATTTAAAGAGCAACGAAACAACAAAAACAAAATTTAACTTATTTGCTTTTTTAGCGTTTTCCATCTCCCTTCTTTCGTTTTTTTACCTCACAGAAGCCAGAAATATCAATAACCACAACGCCCTCTTTATCCTAGCGCTTATAGCCGTGATATCTCTCATATTATTCATTGTTTCTAATCAGAAAGCAAAAAACAAATTAATCGTCTTTAGCGGATTTCAAAATGCGCGCTATACATTGCTCATGATCATGGGGCTCGTTGCTTCATTTCTTTTTTATAGCTTCCTCGTTTATTTCCCACTATCCGTTGCCATGGGAGGAAACTATGAAAAGAGCCTTCTCATCATCGGTGCCCTCCTTGCTCTGCAAGGAGTAGGTGCGTGGATTGGCAGGAAATTTATTTACCAAAAATGGAAAGAAAAATCTCCCTTTTTCATGATAGGAATTGGTTTAGTGATATCAAGCTTTGGGTTATTATGCTTCGGCTATAATATAAGCATGGATGGACTGGGATTCTTGCTAAGAGGCATAGGACTTGGCATCGCCACCATTGTCTGCCTTTCCGCCCCCATCCAATATGTCAACAGTTTATACGTCAAAGATACAGCCGTTATCACACGCATATTACAGCAAATAGGTGGTGCCTTAGGGGGTATATTCGCTGGCTTTTTGATCCATTCGCTGACAGAAGAATCCCTGTCCTTAAACCAAACATATATCGTATTCTTCATATTCTCTATCGCTGCATTTTTACTGTTTTGCCTAGCCCTCCTCTTATCGCGTAAAGAGAAGAATTTTGATTTATGATATGCTTTATTTGAACACCCTATCCATAACATTGGCAATGGCATATAAAATCATACAGCATTTACCACTTTTCGAGAAACCAACACACTGAGACATTGAACACAGCCTTCATCATTTTTATGAAAGAACACTAAACCGATAAGCTCCTTAAGCTCTAAAATTGATCACCTCCAGTAACGTACGGTGTTTGTAATTTTATGATACCTCTGTGCTTTTAAATCCCTCTAAAAACCTCTTGAAATATGGGATTTTCTGATCAGACCTTTGCAAAGATCCACGAAATTAAGCACGCGTTTCAATGCGGAATAGTTCCATAAATGCGCTAACAGACGCCCTACAGAACCAGCATAGAATATAGAACCCACAATGCCCCCAAATGCTGACCATCTTCTGCCACGCATCGCGATGCAAAAAATCGCACTGTATTGCAAACTTGATAATGTTATTCCCCCCTTTTCAAAGTCATTGAATCACTATGCTTTCATAATCACAATAGGTTCAAATGAAACTGAAGCGACAAAAACAGCTGGTAAAGCAGCATCTTCTCTCCATTTCATTGTTAACTGTCATAACAAATCTCCCCCGCTTTAATAAAAAAGCCCTCTCTCATTGAGAAAGAAATTTTAAAAACATTGAAAATCATGAAGCACGATGACAGACCGCAAACCATCTCTAAAAAGACTGTTTCTTGATTTTCACAGCGTACTCTTAGATTTCTCTAACATTTTCCTGCCTTTAAATTTTCCTTATAAGTTTTACGGACAAAAGAAGCTTTTCAGAACTCTTTTACACATAACTTCATTGCTTCAAGCTCCCTTACAGACACGATAAACGTTTATATTTTCATCTCTACCAAATACGCGAGATTAACAGCGGATATCATGAAAACAGTCTTTTTATAGAAAACAGTAAGCTTTAACGGAATAAACGAGATTTTAAACTAGCCTCCCGCATTACTCATTACTCGATACCGGTTATGCAAATAAAGAGCGCCATCTACTTTTTCTGACAAGCAAAGAACACACACAACATTTAGTAACATGCCATTATTGAAATTCTTGTCACAAAACCTTCCGTTCAGGGATTATGCGCATTGCCTACTTCCTTCTCTCCAATAAACAATCTGCCAATAAAGAATGCTATTGCAGTTACGATAATACAAAATTATACTTCTGTTCTCATTCTATATTTTTCGAATTATCACACATTATTCCCCCTTCACTGTTATAACAATGAAAGGAGAAAAAATAAAACACAATATGGCATTTATCTTTCACAAATCTTATATAAGCCACAAAATTGTTGCGCGACCTTCTATACAAGGTCAGGCAATAAAATCATACTCTAAAAACCACTCCACACCACTTTTTGATATTATAAAGCCATAAAATGCAATTATCGTCTCCGCAAAAAATATCTCAGAAAAACAAAATCCCTCCTGTAATCATTGGACTACTTCCTCCAATGTTTGCGTACCATTATACGTGTAAGGAGTTAAATAACTTGTTTATTGCATCATTTGCTCCTTCTGAGATTCCAGAAGGTACAAAATCCGAAAAAGTTAAAGCATGGCTACGTGCAATCAATGTGGAATGCGAAGAACCGCTTGAAGTCCTTGGTAACTTGCTTGGGGATTTTTTAGAAAAAGAATATTATGACCCAGACCCAAGCGGATTAAATCCATCATTATATGAAAAAATTTTACAGTTACAAAAAGTTAGCGGATTGTTTTGAGGATTTGGCTATACAGGCTACACATAAGACAAAAGAAGAGATGACATAAGAGC